>JBAXES010000460.1:0-4071 GCA_037140315.1 Chloroflexales bacterium | reverse complement strand
CTAGTAGCTATCCGAGCTCTTCTGAAGGGTAGGGAGAGGCGCGGAGAGGGTAAGCCCTCTCCGCAAAACTGTAGTGGCTCTGTCATTACGGTGGTGCGATGAGTGAGCCTGTCGGTAGGTCGGTAGAAGTCAGGGCCTGACTCGATACCATCGCTAGCAATCTTAAGTTGGCTTATAATAGACTTTAGCTGAGCCTCAGCGGCAACTGGCCTGTGTGCCGGATCTGCTCTGAGGCTTGCGCTGCGCTATCTGGATGCAGCGCACACGCATCGCCGGTGATTTAATGAGGGTACGTATTGGATTCCTCAATGCCGGCCCGTAGTCTGATCATACGCTCAATCCTGCTGTCTAGTCTGTTGTTCGCCCTGCGACTCAGTGCCTACACCTATCTGGCCGCGCTGGTGATCTGGTTCACCACGCGCCTATGCTTCGGCGACCGCTGGTGGTGGCTCTTCCTGCTAAACGTCGGCGCACCCTACCTCTTCCTCCCCGTGCCATTGATTCTGCTTGGCGCGCTGCTGATCCGGCGGGGGGATCTAGGGCTGATCAGCGGCGCGGCCCTGGGCCTGGGCCTCTCCCTCTACGGCGGGCTCTTCCTTCCGCGCCTGCCGTCTGCCCACGCTGCGGACGGCAGCCTGACGGTGATGACCTATAACACGCTGTTCCATCAGACTGACAGCCAGGCAGTTGTGGCCACGCTGCGCGCCTCCGGCGCTGACATCATCGCGCTGCAAGAGCTTAATGCCCCGGTCGCCAAGGCAATCCGAGAACAGCTCGCCGGCGAGTATCCCTATCAGGTACTCGAACCCCAGCACTCCGCCAGCGGCATGGGGGTGATCAGCCGCTACCCCTTAGCATCGACCGGCGAGCGGCTGCCTGGCCGCTGGGTTGGCCCGCCGCAGGTGCTCCAGGTTGATTACGTGGGCACGGATATTACCTTTGTGAATGCCCACTGCATCTCGATCAATCTCTCGCCGCAGGCATGGAGGGAAGACCTCGAGCAGGCGGCGCGTGAGCGCGAAGCTCAGGCCCAGACTCTGGTCGAGTTCGCTGCCCGGCGCGACACTCCTCTGATCATCGTCGGGGACTTCAACACGACCGACCAGACGATGGCCTACCGCACCCTCAGCGGCGCGCTCCACGATGCATGGCGCGAACGCGGCTTTGGCTTTGGTCACACATTCCCCGGGCCTTACCCGCCCTCTGGGTATAGCCCATCTAGGGATAGCTGGCCTATGCCTATATGGCTAGCTCGTATCGACTACATCTTTTACTCTGATGCGTGGCGCACACGCTCGGCCCGCACCGGCCCTGAGAGCGGTAAATCGGATCATCGCCCTATCCTCGCCGAGCTTGCCCTGCTCACGCCAGCCGCCCCATAACCACGGTGAGCAAACAGCGGCTCATTGAACACAACAGAAAGGGCCTCGGATGGGGTCTAAGCAAACTAGCAAGCGCTCTAATCTGACTTCTCCTAGACCCTGGCTGCTCTGGATCTACCCACTGCTGATCGCCGTTGCCGAGATCACAACCGTCGCGATCAGCCCGGCCTGCGGGCTGATCGCCCACGGGCTGCTGCTAGTGATGCTCATAATCCACCGGGCAATCACCCCTCACGAAGCGGAGCAGCAGCTCACCCTGGCCCTCCTGCTCGCGCCACTCACCCGCGTGCTCTCCCTGGCGCTGCCGCTCACTCATATCCCACAGCCGTACTGGTATGGCATGATCGCCCCGCCGCTGCTTCTAGCCGCCTGGCTTGTCGTCAGACGGCTGCGCCTGTCGCGCCACGAGCTGGGGGTACAGCCGGGGAACCTGCTAATCCAGGCGATGGTTGCGGTCGGCGGGCTAGGGTTAGGTGCCGTCACATACGCGCTCCTCCATCCCGCTCCGGTCACCGGCACCGCTATGCCATCCCTGACCTGGCTTCTCGTGCCGACGCTCCTCTTCTGCGGCGGGCTCGCGGAAGAGATGATCTTTCGCGGGGTGCTTCAGGCGGCGGCCGTGCGCACCCTCGGCCGCTGGGCGATGCTCTACGGTGCCCTGGTCTTTACTGCGCTCCAGATCGGCTATCGCTCCCCCGAATACCTGCTGTTCTCACTCGGCGTGGGCCTGCTCTTGGCCTATGCCGCGCGCCTGAGCGGCTCGATCCTGGGGGTCGCCCTGGCCCACGGCCTGGCAAATGTGACCCTGCTCTTCCTGATGCCGGCCCTCGCGGCCAGCCCGACCGGGCCGGTGGCCCGCCTCGCGCCCTGGGCAATTGGTGCCGGGACACTGCTCGCCCTCGGTGCCTGCGGATTTTTGCTGCGACAGGCCCTCGGACGACGTGACGCACCACAGCCAGCCGCGAGATAGCAGTGACAACATTGTCATTGCAACATATGGCCGTACTCTTATTTACGCCCCTATGTCGCAGCCTATCACTCTGGTGTGCTGTCCGACGCGTGCAATGGATGAACGACCTATAGCGGCAAATAGGGCGGCCGTAGACCCACGAGCGCTCGTCACTACTTGTTCACCATGTCGGGCTATGCTTGACGAAAGCATCCACAGGGCGCGCTCAGGTACGCCTCACACGAAACGACCCGAACACAACGTATGGCGAACATATCTGGCGAAAAGTCTCAGCCTAGAGTCACACCGGATGACCAGCGGACTCAGGCTGCAAATATTCAGATCCTCTGGGCCTACCCGCTGCTGATCGCCGTCGCCGAGGTCACGACGGTCGTGATCAGCCCGCAGGCCGGGCTGATCGCCCACGGGCTGCTGCTAGTGATGCTCATAATCCACCGGGCAATCACCCCTCGCGAAGCGGAGCAGCAGCTTACATTGGCCCTCCTGCTCGCGCCGCTGACCCGCGTGCTCTCACTGGCGCTGCCGCTCAATCATATCTCACAGCCATACTGGTATGGACTGATCGCCCTGCCGCTGCTCGTGGTCGCATGGCTCACCGGTAGGCGACTGCGCTTGTCGCGCCGCAAGCTAGGGCTGCGGCCGGGGAACCTGCTGCTCCAGGGGATGGTTGCGGCCGGCGGGCTGGGGCTGGGGGCAGCCGCCTACGCCATCCTGCGCCCTGCGCCGATGGCCGGCGACCTCGCGCTGCACGCGCCCTTGCTATCGGCGCTGGCCATCGTAATCTGCGGCGGGCTTGTCGAAGAGATCATCTTTCGCGGGGTGCTTCAGGCGGCGGCCGTGCGCGCCCTCGGTCGCTGGGCCATGATCTACGGCGCCCTGGTCTTTGCCATGCTCCAGATCGGCTATCGCTCCCCCGAATATCTGCTGCTTGCCCTCGGCGCGGGCCTGCTCTTCGCCTACATCGCACGCCTGAGCGGCTCGATCCTGGGGGTCGCCCTGGCCCACGGCATGGCGAATGGAACCCTGCTCTTCCTGATGCCGGCCCTCACGGCCAATCCGGCTGGGCCGGCGGCCCGCCTCGCGCCCTGGGCAATTGGTGCCGGGACACTGCTCGCTCTCAGTGCCTGCGGGATGCTGCTACGGCAGGCCCTCGGACGACGTGGTGCGCCAGAAGCAGTAGCGCCAGGCATCCAGCCTGGGGTACTACGCGAGCTTCGCATCCGATCAAACCTGACCTACGTGCAGCTAGCGCTCCGCTGTGGCATTTCGGCACGCCTGCTGGCAGAGCTAGAGTATGGGCTATGCCCGCTGTTGCCCGAGCATATAGATCTGATCACCGCCGGGCTACGCATCAAGCAACAGACCGCCCTGCCCGCTGCCCACAAGCGCTGAGTCAGAGGAGTCATGCAGTGATCACACTCTTTACCCCGACCACCGCAGCGGCCATCGCCGCCGCCGCCTCACTCGGCCTGATCGGGACGCTGCTGCTGATCACCATGCTCATCCAGCAGGTGCTGTTCGAGGGAGTCGAGGACGCGCGCGCTAGGCGCTTGGTCGAATCGGCGACCGTGGTCATCGCACCGCTAATCTTCATGTTCGCGCTGATCGTCTTCTACAAGATCAGCGATCTGCTCCATTGAGGCTCATGTCGACTGACATGAGCTTCATGTCGACTGACATGAGCTTCATGTCGACTGACATGAGCTTCATGTCGACTGA
>JBAXES010000459.1:0-4074 GCA_037140315.1 Chloroflexales bacterium | reverse complement strand
GGCGCGCCTCATCGACAGCGAAGGCCGCGACGCCGACGAAGGCGTGCTGGTGCAGCACACCCCCGCGACGATGACCGGCTACCTCAACCTCCCCGAGAAATCGCGCGAAGCCCTGACCCCGGACGGCTGGTACATCTCCGGCGATGTCTTCCGCAGGGACGCGCAGGGCGCCAAAGCCAGGCAGATGCGCCCAGAGCAGCGGGTAGGGCATAGGGATGGGCAGCGGCGGCCCGCCGCGCTCTAGCCGCACGCCGGTGCCCAGCGAGAGCACGAAGGCTGCCCCTACGAGGGCGGGCCAGAAGATCGCATCGGAGAGCAGGGCATACGGACAGCGACGGCGCACCCTCTGGAGCACGGCCCAGGCGGCGAGCAGGGCCAGGGCGCATACCAGCGCCCCGGGGAAGAGGGCCAGCTCCGGCGCCCCCACCAGCGCATTGCTCAACCCAGCGTAGATCCGGTTCTGCGCAGGCACGGCGAGGTACGCGCCAAGCGGCGCGCTCCAGTTATCCAGCTCGCGCGGCGAGCGCACAATCCCCAGGGTGGCATAGACGCGGCCGTAGGGCAGCACAAACGGCACCGCCACAGCGGCGGCCGCGACGGCGGCGATCACGCCCAGCCCAAGCTGCCGCCAGGGCAGCGGTGCGCCGTATCGGGTGCGCCGCCAGAGGCTCACAACGGCCCAAAGCGTGGCGTAGCCGCCGAGGGCCGCAGCGGCGAAGAACGCGTAGTAGAGGGTGATCGACGCCTGAAGCCCGGCGCAGATCCCGCAGGCGAGTGCGTCGCGCAGCCGACCGCCCCCGCGCTCCGCCGGGCGGAGCAGCCGGCGCAGAAAGAGCAGCGCCGGCGGCAGCCAGTAGGTCTGCAACAGCTGCAGCTGGGTGATATGGCTCATGCGATAGGAGCAAAAGGCGAAGGCCGCCCCGGCCACAAAGGCCGACCAGGCGGCGACGCCCGCAGGCGCCCCCGCATCATCCAGCACATCACGGGCCAGCAGGAAGATGCCCCACCCGCTCAGGGCGAAGCTCAACAGCAGCAGCACGTTATAGGCCAGGATCGGGTCGGACAGCGCGATCAGCGGAATGGCGATCAACCCCAGGGGCAGCAGGCTATCGCTGAAGGCCAGCGCGTCGGGGTAGGGGTAGAAGATCGGCGCATCCCAGACCCGCGCCGCGCCGGAGGTCAGCGCGTGCGCGTCCCAGGCCAGCACCCACGCCTGGAACTGAGCGTCGCCGTAGCCCGGCAGCGCGGCGCCGAGCTGGGCGGTAAGCGGCCATGTCATCAGCACACTGAGGGCCAGGTAGGCGAGCGGGGGCCAGAGAGAGGCGCCGACTTGTGCAAGGAATCGCTTCTGCATTTGGGGGGGGTCGGGGAGGGCCCGCCCCTCCCCGAACATACATCACCACGCAATGGCGGTGCGGCGCTACCGTCGCGAGAGCCAGCGGAACAGCCGGGGGAAGGTGCGCCTGGCCCGCTCGGCGGCGCGCGTCGGCTGCTGGGCCAGATCCTCAGACAGATCAGACGGGAGCAGGGCGCGGAGCGCGCGCGGGGCGACGGTGAAGGTCATCGGCGTCTGGCCGATCGCGTCGCCATCGACCTGCACCGGCAGGCGCGGGCGGGCGGTGATCTGGATGGAGCGCGCGCGGTAGTACTCGATCTCCGGATCGTGGCTGTAGCTGCGGCGCAGGATCGCGATCAGGCGGCGCACGACGCTGATCCCGTTATCGCCGCGGATCACGCAGACATCGAGCAGGCCGTCGTCGATGCTGGCCCGGTGGGTGATCTTGACCAGGCCGCCGTAGAGCTGGCTGTTGCCGATCACCACCATCAGGATGCGGCCGGTGATCTTGCGGCCGTCGATCTGCAGCCGGGTGCGGCTGCCGCGCACGCGCAGGGCCTGCTCGACGCCGCGGAGCACATAGGCCAGCGCGCCCAGGCGGCGCTTCTCATCGGCCCGCACGCCGGCCGTGATCGCCGCGTCGAAGCCGATCCCGGCCATCAGCAGGAAGTAGCGGTCGCCGGCGCGGCCCAGGTCGATCGACCGCACCTGCCAGCTCAGCATCGCCGTGGCCGCCGCCCGCGGCTGCAGCGGCAGGCGCAGCTCGCGCGCCCACACATTCATCGTGCCGAGGGGCAGGGTCGCCAGGGCCGTCGATGTGCCGGCCAGCCCGTTGATCACATCGTTGATTGTCCCGTCGCCGCCGGCCGCCACGACCAGATCGTAGTGCTCGGCGGCCGCCTGGCGGGCCAGCCGACGCCCGTCGCCCGGCCCGGTCGTCGGCATCATCTCAACCTGCCAGCCGTGATCGCGCCAGACCGCAGCGGCGGCGCTCAGCTCTGCCTCGTTGGCCTCGGCCTGGCCAGCCGTCGGGTTAAAGATCAGCCTTGTGCGCATCGCTACCCTGCGATCAGCTTCAGAACAGAGTGAAGTATACCAGCATTTTGCCTTTTGCCTTTTGCCTCACCTCCCACACTGGCCCTGTAAGTGCTACAATAAGCCCCCACGCGGCGATGCCGCACAACATGGCGGATGGCGTCCGGCTATCGGCTATCGGCTGCGCTCAACGGTTGACACTGTCTATCCTTTACGGTACGATACGCGCTACCTCGCGCCCATGAGCGACACACCTCTTATAGCCACAGCGCCCTGTCGTGGGGCCGAACAGCCGGCAGGATACGATATGCATGAGCACGTAGACTACTTCCTCGCATATATGGCCGGCGAGCGGCAGATGTCGGAGAACACCACCGCCGCGTACCGCACGGATCTTGACCAGCTCTGCGCGTTCTTGCATGAGCGGCGTGTGACCGAATGGCCGGCAGTCACCCACGATGATATGCTGGCCTTCATGCTCTTCCTGCGCGAGCGGCGCTACGCCACCAGCACGGTGGCCCGGCGCACGGCGGCGGTGAAGTCGTACTTTGGCTACCTGGCCGCCCAGCAGGTGATCGGCCACGACCCGACCAGCCAGATCGACTCGCCGAAGGTGGACCGCTACCCGCCCAAGGCGATCTCCCAACATCAGATGGATGAGC
This sequence comes from Chloroflexales bacterium, assembly GCA_037140315.1. Classification (GTDB taxonomy): domain Bacteria; phylum Chloroflexota; class Chloroflexia; order Chloroflexales; family Chloroflexaceae; genus Oscillochloris. The sequence goes on along the minus strand of JBAXES010000459.1, from coordinate 1,041 downwards.
TGCTGGAGCTGCCCCTGCAATCGCGCAGCCCCGAGGGCCTGCGCGACAAGGCCATGCTCGAGCTGCTCTACGCCGCCGGCATGCGCGTGAGCGAGCTGGTGGCCCTCGACACGACCGATATCGCCCTCGACGCCGGCACCGTGCGCTGCGTGGGCAAGGCCGGGCGTGAGCGCGTGCTGCCCCTGACGCCCACCGCCGCCACCGCGATCGAGGAGTACCTCGATGTCGCCCGCGCGCAGATCGCCCGCAGCGCCGGCGAGGATTGCGGCGGCCTCTTCCTCAACCACCGCGGCAAGCGGCTCACCCGCCAGGGCTTCTGGCTGATCCTCAAGGGCTACGCCGACCAGGTCGGCCTCCACGAGCTGACACCGCACACCCTGCGCCACTCCTTCGCCGCCCATATGCTCGACGGCGGCGCCGAGCTGCGCGAGGTGCAGGAGCGCCTCGGCCACGCGTCGCTCTCCACCACCCAGATCTACGCCCACATGCCCGAGCAGCCGCCCGCCCGCCCCCGCAGCATCGGCGGCGGCGACGACCGCGAGCGCGACGCCTGCGCCGATCTGGTTGAGGCGGAGGTTGATGAAGAGTAGGCTGCTGTGCTATACTGCCGGTGAAGGCGATGATCCGGAGGAGTACCTCGCGGGGCGGCCAGCAGCGAGCCGGGGGCAGTGTGAGCCCGGCGGCCAGACGCGGGGGAAGGGCGCCGGGGAGCCGGTCGGGCGCGCAGCACGCTGCGCCGATGAGTGGGCGGCCCGCGCCGCTAACTGGGGTGGAACCGCGCATCTCACGGGCTGTGCCCGATGCGTCCCCAGGCGAATTCGCTTCGCCTGGGGCTTTTTGCTGCCCGAGGCGTCACCTGAGGAGGGTATATGCCGGCGGTCACGATGGATCAGCTTGTATCATTATGTAAACGCCGCGGGTTCATCTTCCCCGGCAGCGACATCTACGGCGGGCTCCAGGGCACCTACGACTTCGGGCCGCTCGGGGTCGAGCTGAAGAATAACCTCAAGGCCGCCTGGTGGCGGGCCAACGTCTACGAGC
>JBAXES010000458.1:0-4093 GCA_037140315.1 Chloroflexales bacterium | reverse complement strand
TACCTGGGCTACGGGGCCAGCGACATCGTCAACAGCCTCGCCATCCGCGTGCTGGCCCAGCGGGTCGAGCGCGACGCCCGCGACGAGATCTACCTGAGCCTGCTCGGCAAGAGCCAGAGCTTCCACGGCCGGCAGCGCGCGGGCGACCTGATGGCCCGCGTGACGAACGACGTGCAGCAGGTGAACCAGCTGATCAGCCCGGCCCTCGGCGGGCTCACCGAGTCGGGCCTGACCCTGGTGGTACCCCTGGTGACGATCGCGCTGCTGCGGGCCGAGCTGCTGCTGGTGCCGCTGATCTTTCTGGCCGTCTTCAGCGTGGCCCTGCGCCGCTACAACCGCAACCTGCGCCCGGTGGCCGGCACCCTGCGCGAGCGCTTCGGCCAGATGAACGCCGGGCTGGCCGAGGCGATCACCGGGATCGAGGTGGTGAAGGGCTTCGCCCAGGAGCCCGAGGAGGAGCGCCGCTTCAGCCAGAGCGCGGCGGCCTACCGCGACAGCTTCGTCCGCGAGGGCGAGGTCTCGGCGCGCTACCTGCCCCTGCTAGTCTACGGCCTGACCCTCGGCGTGGCCTTCGGGCACGCCCTGCTGCTCTTTCTCCAGGGCAGGGTCTCGGTGGGCGAGGTGATCACCTTCATGGCCCTGATCGAGACCCTGCGCTTCCCGACCCAGTTCCTGCTGCAGATCTTCCCGATCATCCAGCAGGGGCTGGCCAGCGCCGAGCGCATCCTGGGCCTGCTGGAGGCCAGGACGGAGATGGACGAGAACGCCGCCGGCCACGCGGCGCCGGTGACGGGCGAGATAGCGTTCCACGGGGTGTCGTTTGGATATGGGCATCCCCCATCCCCAGTTCTCACCGATATCTCCTTCACCGCCCGCCCCGGCGTGACGGTGGCGATCGTCGGGCAGACCGGCAGCGGGAAGACGACCCTGACCCGCCTGGTGAACCGGATCTTCGACGCCAGCGCCGGGCGGGTGCTGGTGGATGGCGTGGACGTGCGCGCGTGGAGCATGGACAGCCTGCGCTCGCAGATCGCCACCATCGAGCAGGATATCTTCCTCTTCTCGCGCAGCATCGCCGACAACATCGCCTTCGGGGCGCGCGGGCCGGTCGACCGCGCGCAGATCGAGGCGGCGGCCAGGGAGGCCCAGGCCCACGAGTTCATCCTGCGTATGCCCGAGGGCTACGACACCGTGGTGGGCGAGCGCGGGGTGACGCTCTCGGGCGGCCAGCGCCAGCGCATCGCCATCGCCCGCGCCTTCCTGAGCGACCCGCGCATCCTCATCCTCGACGACAGCACCAGCGCGATCGACAGCGCCACCGAGGACCAGATCCAGCGGGCGATGCGGCGCATCCTCAGCGGACGGACGACCCTGCTGATCACCCACCGGCTCTCGCAGATCCGCAGCGCCGACCACATCCTGCTGCTGAAGAACGGGCGGCTGATCGACCAGGGCGGCCACGAGGAGCTGCTGGCGCGCAGCCCGGCCTATAGGCAACTCTTCGTGCACGCTGATGCCGCGCCTGGGGCCGCAGGCCCGCAGAGTGATCATAGAGTTGGTTGAAATTGCCAGCAACAACACTGCGCAGGTGAGGGTGTGGGAGAGCGAAGCTCTCCCACAAAAAAACTGATTGTGCTGCGGCGCGGCTACGCCGCGCCGCAGCACAATCAGTGCGGCATGTGCCTGCTGGGCACACAATTTCAACCAACTCTATTTCTTTAGGGAGGATCTATGGGCCTGACAGGCGGCCTGAGTGCCGAGGAATACGACCGCAGCTACAGCGACGCGCAGCTCATCCGGCGTATCGGCGCCTACTTCCGGCCCCAGGCCCGGCGGGTGGTGCTGGTCTCCGCGATGGTGGCCCTCACCTCGCTGGCGGCCACCGTGGTGCCGATCACGATCGCGCGCGGCATCGACGCCCTCACCGGCAGGCCGAGCGCCCAGCTGGTGCTCGGCCTGGCCGGCCTGGTGACGGTGCTCGGCGGCATGAGCTGGCTCTTCAACTTTGTGCGCCAGCGCTACGCGGCCCGCGCCGTGGGGGCCGTGGTGCTAGCCCTGCGCCAGGACGCCTTCCGCGCCGTGATGCGCCGCGATATGTCGTTCTACGACCAGAACGCCTCCGGGCGAGTGGTCAGCCGGGTCACGTCGGACACTCAGGACTTCGCCACAGTGGTGACGCTGACCGTAGACCTGCTGAGCCAGCTAGTGCTGGTGGCCGTAATCTCGGCGGTGATGCTGGCGGTGAACTGGCGCCTGGCCCTGCTGACCCTGGCCCTCGGGCCGATCGTCGTGGCGGTGGCCCTGGTCTTCCGCAGCCTGGCCCGGCGGGCCATGCGGCAGTACCAGCGCGCCCAGGCCACGGTGAACGCCAGCATCCAAGAGACGGTCAGCGGCATGGCGGTGGCGAAGGGCTTCCGCCAGGAGGCCGCGCTCTACGCGGACTTTCAGGCCACCAACGCCCTGGCCTACCGCGTGCAGCTGGCCCGCGTGTTTGTGTTCGCCAGCATCTTCCCGCTGCTGAATACGATCTCGGGGCTGGGCACCTCGGCGGTGGTGTACGTGGGTGGCCTGCTGGTGATCGGGCGCAGCGTGAGCGTGGGCGACTGGTATCTGTTCGTGCAGAGCCTGGCGATCTTCTTCTACCCGATCACCAGCATCGCCTCGTTCTGGAGCCAGTTTCAGCAGGGCCTGGCCGCCAGCGAGCGGGTCTTCTCGCTGATCGACGCCGAGCCGCGGGTGGTGCAGGCGGCCAGCGAGCCGACCGGGCGCCTGCGCGGCGAGATCGCGTTTGAGGAGCTGGAGTTCTCGTACGGGGGCCGGGAGGCGGGAGCGCTGACCCCCGCCGTCCTTCACGACTTCAACCTGCACATCCGCGCCGGCGAGCGCCTGGCGATCGTCGGGCACACCGGGGCGGGCAAGTCGAGCCTGGTGAAGCTGATCATGCGCTTCTACGAGTTCCAGGGCGGGCGGCTGCTGGTCGACGGGCGCGACATCCGTCGGCTGGACATGGCCGAGTACCGCCGACAGATCGGCCTGGTGCCGCAGGCCCCCTTCCTCTTCTCAGGCACCGTGGCCGACAACATCCGCTACGGGCGACAGGGCGCCAGCGACGCCGAGGTGGCGGCGGCGGCGCGCCAGATCGGCGCCGGCGGGTGGGTCGAGGATCTGCCCGAGGGGCTGCGCACCGACGTGGGCGAGCGCGGGGCGCGCATCTCGCTGGGCCAGCGCCAGCTGGTGGCCCTGGCCCGCGTGCTGCTCCAGGAGCCGGCCGTCCTCCTGCTCGATGAGGCTACCGCCAGCATCGACCCCTTCACCGAGGCCCAGGTGCAGGCCGGGCTAGAGGTCGCCCTGCGCGGGCGCACCAGCGTGGTGATCGCCCACCGCCTGAGCACGGTGCGCGCCGCCGACCGGATCATCGTGATGCGCCAGGGCCGGGTGATCGAGGCGGGCGACCACGCCGCGCTGCTGGCGGCCGGCGGGCACTACGCCGAGCTGTACAGCGCCTACTTCCGCCACCAGGACGTGGGCTACCGGCCGTGGTAAGATCGTGTTTGTACTATAATCGGCTCGCACAGATGCCCTAGACGGGCACATCATTGTAAAGGGTATAACTCCCATGCCAGATGCGGCGCTCATCGTGGCCCTTGAGGGCCTGCGCGATAGCTACAGCCAGCGACAGAAGGCGACAACCGGCCTGATCGCCGCGCTCAAAGCCGCCACCGGCGCGCTGAACAAGGCCGGCCGGGCCATCCGCGAGTACGCCCCGGCGCCCGCCCCCGGCGGCGCCCTGTCCCAGGCCCAGCAGGCCTTCGCAGCCCAGCGGCTGAAGGACGAGGCGGTGGACCCGCTGCTGCCCGAGCTACGCCGCGAGGCCAAAGCGCTCACCGGCGTGGTCGCCGCCCTGAAGGACGCGCTCGCGGCCCTGCGCGGCGAGGCCGTCGATGTGGTGCGCCTGGGCCACGCCTACCGCGCCCTTGAGTCCAGCAAGATCCAGGACCCGCCCTGCGCGCCCTGCTGCCCGGCATTGAGCAGGAGCTGACGTTGGCCCAGCGCGCCCTCGGCGACACCTTCGGCCTGGCCCTGCGCCACGCCC
>JBAXES010000457.1:0-4099 GCA_037140315.1 Chloroflexales bacterium | reverse complement strand
TCATGATCGCGATCGCCCTCGGTGCCCGCGTGGTCGCCGTGGACATCGCCGCCGATAAGCTGGCCCTCGCCAGCGACCTCGGGGCCGCCGCCACCCTGAACGCCGCCGAGATCGCCGATATCCCCGCCGAGATACGCGCGATCACCGCTGGCGGCGCGCACCTCTCGCTCGACACGCTGGGCAGCCCGGTCACCTGCTACAACTCTATCGCCTGCCTGCGCAAGCGCGGGCGGCACGTGCAGGTCGGCCTGATGCTGGCCGAGGAGAGCCGCCCGGCCATCCCTATGGACATGGTGGTCGCCAACGAGCTTGAGATCCTGGGCAGCCACGGCATGCAGGCCTATCGCTACGATGCGATGCTGGCCATGATCCAGTCCGGCACCCTCAGCCCGCAGCTCCTGGTGGGCCGGATCATCGGCCTCTCCGATGTGCCCGCCGCCCTCCCGGCGATGGACAGCTTCGGCGGCGTCGGCATGACCGTGATCCGCATGGGCACGCCCTAGCCCCTGAGGATCTTCGGTTGTGCCCAGCAGGCATGTGCCTGCTGGGCACAACCATATGTTCAATTCGAGGGGCCTGCGGCCACCGCACCTCGCCGGTAGGCGCGGCCCTTGACGGGATCTCAGTCTGTGGTACGATCTCAGAGAGAGAATTAGTTAGGCAAACTAACGGATAATGGATAACACAACCGCCAACGCGCACCGGCTCTTGCACCTGCTTGAGCGCATGCGCCACCAGCGCGCCGGGCCGGCCCTGGCCAAGCTCAGCACGCTGGGACTCTCGCACTCGCACATGCGCGTCCTGCGCGCGCTCGCGCCCGGCCGCGAGCTGGCGATGAAGGATCTCGCCGACCAGCTCCAGCTCACGCCGCCCTCGGTCACCGCGCTCACCCGGCGCATGGTGACGACCGGGCTGCTGGGGCGACGCCCCCACGCCGACGACAGCCGCGTGGTGCTGCTCTCGCTCACCGACGCCGGGCGCGACCTGCACCAGCAGCTCTACTACGAGCAGCTTCAGGCCATGGGGCAGCTCCTCGCCGGCCTCTCCGAGGAGGAGCAGCGGCTCTTCCTCGACCTGCTCGACCGCGCCGTGAGCTTCGCCAGCGGCGGATCTGCCGATATCGACTGCCCAGGGTATGACCGCCACCCACCTCACCCCCGTGAGGCGTAAGGGCGCAGCAGCGCCACGCTGCTGCGCCCCAGCAAGGAAAGAGATGCAAGCACAGATGAACCCCGGCATGCGCCGCGGCCCGCGCCAGCCCGACGCCCCGCGCGGCTCCCTCGGTCGCGCCATAGGCTACCTCGGTAAGCACCGCCTCAGCGTGGCGATCACCTACGGGGCCCTGGCCGTCGCCACCCTGGCCCAGCTCGCCGTGCCGCAGCTGGTGCAGAACATGATCGACGCGACCACCAGGGGCTTCCTCCCCGGCGCCGACCGCGCCCAGGGCGAGGCGCTGGTGATCAACGCGGCCCTCCTGATCCTCGCCTTCGCGGTCATGCGCGGGATCTTCTCCTTCGCCCAGGCGTTTATGTCGGAGAAGACCTCCCAGGACGTGGCCTTCGACATGCGCAACGCGATCTTCTCGAAAATCCAGCGGCTCTCGTTCAGCTACTACGACCAGACCCAGACCGGACAGCTGATGATCCGGGCCACCGACGATGTGGAGCGGCTGCGCACCTTTGTGGCCCAGGGCCTGGTGATGGCCGCCCAGTCGTTCATGCTGCTGATCGGCGCCCTGCTGGTGCTCGCCATCACCAACTGGCGGCTGACCCTGGTGGTGGTGCCGCTGCTGCCGATCGCTATGGGGATCTTCGTCGTCTTCGGCAAGGTCAGCCAGCCGCTCTTCATGACCGTCCAGACCAAGCTCTCGGCCCTGAACACGGTGCTCCAGGAGAACCTGGCCGGGATCAAGGTGGTGAAGGCCTTCGCCCGCGAGCCATATGAGGAGCGGCGCTTCGACGCGGCCGCCACCGATCTGATGGCCCAGCAGCTGCTGGTCAACCGGATCTTCACCTTCCTCTTCCCGATCATGTTCCTGGTCGCCCAGCTCGGCCAGGCGGCCATCCTCTACTTCGGCGGCGCGCAGATCATGGCCGGCACGCTCAATCTGGGCGAGTACCAGAAGTTCAGCCTTTACGTGATCTACATCTTCTTCCCGCTCGGCCAGCTCGGCATGATCATCTCGCTCATGGCCCAGGCCACCGCCTCGGCCCGGCGGGTCTTCGAGGTGCTCGACGCCAAGAGCGAGATCACCGACAAGCCCGGCGCCCAGAACCTGCCGCAGATCAGCGGTCGCGTCGAGTTCCGCAACGTCACCTTCCGCTACTTTGGCAGCAGCGACCCCGTGCTCAAGGAGGTCAGCTTTGTGGCCGAGCCGGGGCAGACGATCGCCCTGCTGGGGGCCACCGGCAGCGGCAAGACCACGATCATCAACCTGCTGCCGCGCTTCTACGACGCGGCCGAGGGGGCCATCCTGATCGACGGCCACGACGTGCGCGACGTGACGATCGACAGCCTGCGCTCGCAGATCGGCATCGTGCTCCAGGAGACGAACCTGTTCAGCGGCAGCATCCGCGACAACATCGCCTTCGGCCGATCCGACGCCAGCGACGAGCAGGTGATCGCGGCGGCCCAGGCCGCCTCGGCCCACGACTTTATCTTGGGCTTCCCCGACGGCTACGCCACCAAGGTCGGCGAGCGCGGCACCACGCTCTCGGGCGGCCAGAAGCAGCGCATCGCTATCGCCCGCGCCCTGCTGCTCGACCCGCGGCTGCTCATCCTCGACGACAGCACCAGCAGCGTGGATCTGCAGACCGAGTACCACATCCAGCAGGCCCTCGACCGCCTGATGCGGGGCCGCACCAGCTTTGTGATCGCCCAGCGCATCAGCACGGTGATCAACGCCGACCAGATCCTGGTGCTCGACAAGGGCCAGGTGGTGGCCCGCGGCAAGCACGAGGATCTGCTGGAGGACAGCCCAATCTACGCCGAGATCTACCACTCGCAGCTGATCGGCGACGTTGACCTGAAGGCCGCCGCCTGATACCTGATGTACGGGCGCAGCGGCCATCGTGCTGCTGCGCCCCGACGAGGATATATCCTATGATGATGGGACACGGCGGCCCCGGCCGCATGCTCAACGCCGAGACCCAGAAGCCCAAGAACGCGGCCGCGACCCTGGCCCGCTTCTGGCACTACTTCCGGCCCTACTGGTACGCCGTGGCCCTCACGGTGATCCTGATCGTCACGAGCGTGGTGATGCAGGTGGCCGCGCCCAACCTGGTCGGCCAGGCGGTGGACTGCTACCTGCTGCCGCAGGCGAGCGCCTGCTGGTACACGACCGTGCAGCCCGGCGCCGATATCGCCGCGCGCCTGGGCGGCCTGGGCGGCCTAGTCGGCCTGCTGGTCGCTCTGTTCGTCGGCGGCTCGCTGCTCCAGGGCCTGGCCTTCTACGCCATGAACTGGTCGGGCCAGCACGCCCTGCGGGCCATGCGCGAGGACACCTTCACCCAGATCCACCGGCTCTCGCTGGGCTACTACAGCCGCAACGAGGCCGGCAACATCATGAGCCGGATCACCAGCGACACCGACACCATCCAGCAGGCGATTGGGTTCGCCCTGCTGAACGTGGTCAGCGGCTCGCTCCAGATCGTCCTGACTATGGCCGTGATGCTGCGGCTCAACGTGACCTACGCCCTGCTGAGCCTGAGCGTGGTGCCGTTTATGGCCCTGGCCACCATCTACTTCTCAAACCAGGCCCGCAAGGCCTTCCGGGCCAGCCGCCGGCAGATGGGCAGCGTGAACGCCGGCCTGCAGGAGAGCATCGCCGGGGTGCGCGAGGTGCAGGCCTTCAACCGCGAGGACGAGAGCATCGAGCAGTTCCGGCGCACCAACGCGGCCAACCGCGACGCCAACGTGCGCGCGGCCAGCTTCACCAGCGCGCTGAACCCGGTGCTGGAGGCCCTCGGCTATGTGGCGATCGCCATCGTGGTGGTGGTGGGCGCCCTGAGCGCCCTGCGCGGCCAGCCGCTGATCGGCAGCACGGTGATCTCGCTGGGCACGATCTTCGCCTTCGTGCAGTACGTCCAGCGCTTCAACC
>JBAXES010000456.1:0-4131 GCA_037140315.1 Chloroflexales bacterium | reverse complement strand
AGGTTTCAGGATCGACCATTTTACGTTACCGTTTCGCAATGGCCCTCACCCCCCAACCCCCTCTCCCCGTGAGGGAGAGGGGCTGGGGGTGAGGGTTATCCGGCGGCAACTGTCATGTACCTGCGAACCTTGTCTTACCTTTACTCAGCGGAGCACTAGTCATCGGCCTTGGCGAGGGCAGCGCGCAGCGCGTCCTCCGGCATCGAGGCGCTGTGCTCGGGGCCAGGGAACACGCCGGCGCGCACCTCAGACGCGTAGGATGCCACCGCCATACCGATCTGGTCGGCCAGGTTCGCGTAGCGCTTGGCGTGACGCGGCTCAAAGTCGCTGTACAGGCCGAGCAGATCGTGCCAGACCTGCACCTGGCCATCGCAGCCTGACCCCGCGCCGATGCCGATCGTCGGGATGCGCAGCCGCGCGGTGATCGCGGCGGCCAGCTCGGTCGGGATGAGCTCAATCACGATCGCGAAGGCCCCGGCAGCCTCAACGGCCTGCGCGTCGGCGATCAGCCGCGCCGCCGCAGCGGACTGCCGCCCCTGCACGCGGGTGCCGATCTGGTTCACCGACTGGGGCGTGAAGCCGATGTGGCCCATCACCGGGATGCCCAGATCGACCAGCCGGGCGATGGTCGGGGCGACGGCGACCCCGCCCTCGAGCTTGACGGCCTGGGCGCCGGTCTCCTGCATCACCCGACCGGCGCTAGCGACCGCCTGCTCGGCGCTCGCGTAGGTGAGGAAGGGCAGGTCACCAACGACCAGGGACCGCGAGCTGCCACGCACGACCGCCTTGATGTGGTGCAGCATCTCATCCAGGGTCACGGGCACGGTCGAGGTGTGCCCCAGCACCACCATGCCCAGCGAGTCGCCCACGAGGATCATCGGCACATCGGCCCGATCCGCGATCTGCGCGGAGGTGTAGTCGTAGGCGGTGATCATCGGGATGCGCTCGCCGCGTTCCTTCATCTTCTGGATATCAAGGATCGTTACACGCATTGCGCGCCTCCTTCCACACATTGTCATACAGATGTTCGCCAGCCACAGGCTGTCGGGGGTTGATTGTAGCATAGTGCGGCCCGCTGTGATTCCGCCCGATCTGCGTGGAGACGCGGCATGCGCCCACGCGCGGTGTGACGCCGTCACCGCAGCGTCGGGAAGAAGATCCAGCTCAGGACTACCAGCGCCAGAACGACCAGGATCACGGTGAGGATATACTTGATCGCATCGGCCGTGGCCGGGGCTGAGGCCGGGACAGGGGCCGACGATGGGTCGGCCACAAAGCCGCTGACCGGCACCTTAGCGAGGATCTGCTTGTCGGCCCGCAGCATGATCGTGCTTTGATCCTCAGCAGCAGTGTAGCGACTCGTGACCGGCGCGAGGAACAGGGCGATCTCCTGGCCGGGCTGTAGGTCAAGGACGAGGGAGGGCGGCGAGGATACGCCACGCACCGCCAGGGACTCCTTCCTCGCCATCGCCGCCGAGACGTCGGCGACCAGCCAAGGCGGTGTAGAGAGCGTAACCCGCACATAGCGCCGCCCGGCGTTATGCACCCTGATCTGGGTCGAAACAGGCATCTTGGCACTAAGGTCGCCCAGATCGACAGCCGGCGGGCTTAGCTGGAGCAGCGGAGCAGAAGCTCCGAAGCCCTTTGGGTCGAGCCGGGCGATCACCTCATCGAGGGCCGCATCGCGATTGTGCGCGTGGTGTGACACACAACTGTAGAGCTTAGCGGCCAGGTCGATCTGCACCAACTCGCGCTCAACCTGGCTGGGCATGTCGGCGTAGAGCCAGTTGCGCGCCTGCTCCCAGTGACGCTCACACCAGCGGGCCAGCTCAGCCTCGCCCTGAACGACCGTGCCATCAGGGGTGGCGAGGGAGCGGGCGGAGTCGGGGGCCAGCAGGGCCTCGATGCTCCGGCGTAGCACAGAGGCGCTCGGTCGCCGGGCCGGGTCATCGGCCAGCGCGTCGTTGAGCACCCGGCCCATGTAGCCCAGGTGGTTGATATACGGGAAGGCGAATGGGTGCTCGGCCGGGTCATCGTCGGTGGCCAGATGGTAGAGGGTGGCCGCCAGAGCGTAGACATCGCTGGAGGGGCTGCTCTCGCCCCGGTACTGCTCGGGCGCGGCATAGCCCGGCGTGCCGAAGATCGTCGTGCCGGGGCCGGCGGTCGCCGGAGCGCTGGCCCGCGCGGCGCCGAAATCCACCAGGTAGAGCTGGCCGCTGTTGGCGTCGCGGATCAGGTTGGCCGGCTTGATGTCCTGGTGTATCACCGGCGGCCGCGAGCTGGCCAGGTACTCCAGGGTGCGGCAGAGCGCAACCGCCCACTGGAGCACATCGGACAGCGCGTGAGGCTTGCCCACCGCCACGCCGGCCCGGCTCAGCCCGTAGCTCAGATCCTGCCCCTGGATATACTCCATGACCATGCAGGCGAGGGGGCCATCCTGAAAGTAGGAGTAGATCTGGGGGATGGTCGGATAGCGCAGGCCCGCCAGGGTGCGCGCCTCCTGGATGAAGCGCCGCAGCGCGTCCTGGGCCTCGCCCGGACTCATGGCGTCCAGGCTCGTGAGCAGGGTCTTCACGACTACCGTGCGACCGAAGGCCTCCTGGTCGGTGGCGAGGTAGAGGACGCCCATGCCGCCGCGCGAGAGCGGGCGCAGGATGCGGTAGCGCCCCGCGCTGAGCGACTGGCCCACGGCGAAGTGGTCGCCAGAGGCGGCAGGGGCGGGGGCAGGGCGAAGCGCGGCCATATCGAAGACCCGCCCGCAGGTGCCGCACACCGCCTGTCCCGCCGCTCGCGGGGCCGCACAGGCCGGACAGAGCATCGTCGTCACCACCGCCATCACGCACCTCCCCGAGCATGCAGCATGCAATCGAGCATGATACGCACGACGGGCGGGGATGGTGTCGCGGCATACGAGTTTCTATGTGACATGTTGGGCCCTATCCCACGCCGCGCTCCAGCCCAGCGATCAGCGACGGACGCCGGGGTCAGGCCAGGGCCCCGCGATCAGATCGGGCACGTTTGACAAACATCCGCCCCCGTAGTATCATACCCCCCGTTGAGCGACCACTTGCCGAAGTGGCGGAATTGGCAGACGCGCTACGTTCAGGGCGTAGTGGGGGTGACCCCGTGCGGGTTCGAGTCCCGCTTTCGGCACCACCGGGCATAGGCTCTATGCCCAGCGCTGGGGGATAGTTTAAGGGTAGAACACCTGATTCTGGATCAGGTAGTTGGGGTTCGAATCCCTGTCCCCCAGCCAACAAAACGGGCCGGCTTCACAACGACGTGGGGTCGGCCCAGACTTTTATGTAGTTGGTAAGGTTCACCAGGTATGGTTGTCCGCCCTTCCAGGGCGCAACATAGCCTGTCACCGCTGGAAGCAGCAGTGTGGGCCAGTGAACGTGGCGGCGCTGATAACTTTGGACGGGGACCAGCGCAACCACAAACAGCGGGGCCTTGAGGCGGGGCAGTTAAGCAGCTGCCGCCTCAAGGCCCCGCTTGTTATTTATTGGATCATACTCTAGCAGATCACCGATGCCGATATCGCGCTCCAATACCCGGCTGTAGAAACCGCACAACTTGATCAGCGTGTCAAAGTCGATGCGAGATATCTTCCCCTGCTCAATCCGTGAGACGGTATTCTCGTGGATTCCCACAGCCACAGCGAGCTCTTTCTGTTCTACCGGCCGCCCGAGCTTTGCCTGGTAGTCCATACGGAGTTTGCGCACTTTTAAAACGATCCTCGCCACATCGTCCTCCTTACTCTGTCCGTACTATCCTATCAGGTGACTTAAAACTTGTCAAGGGTGACTAAATCACCAGAAGACATTTACTGCGAAAGCATGTATGATAATAAACACCAGATAGTATCACTGCGTGACAGCCAACATACAAGATTCGCCACGCCAGGAGCAAGATGCCTTAGCATCCACAGAAGCATCCCTTTGATCAAAACAGGGAGACGATGGTGAGCGAGCTGGTAGTCTTTGAGTTTGAAGGGCGTGAGGTGGCGTTTGATCCGGCAGCGCGGATGTGGAATCTGACAGCGATGCATCGGGCGGCGGGGGCGTCAAAACATAAGTACCCCGTAAACTAAGTTTCCTTGTATTTTACGTTGGCGGCATGAACCTGCTC
>JBAXES010000455.1:0-4146 GCA_037140315.1 Chloroflexales bacterium | reverse complement strand
GCGATCTTCGGCTGGGTCTGCGTGACGATTGTCGCCGCGCTGCTTGGCCTGGCCGCCCCGCCGCTCTCGATGGTCACGCCGCTGGCGTGGGCGATCGCCTCTCTGGCGAGCTATGGGGCCCTGCGATCCAGCGGCGCCCTAAGCCAGAGCGAGGCCCTGCCCCGCGGCCTAGCCCTCGGGCTGCTGGCGAGCGGGCTGCTGCTCGGCGGGCTGCTCGGCGCCCGCCCCGCCCTCGCCAACGGGGGGCTGCCCGCGCCGGGGCTGGCTGCGGCCCTGCTCCTGGCCGTGCTGGCGATGGCGGGCGTGGCGCCCCTCGGCATGGCCCGCGATGAGGCCGTGCTGGCACCGGCACCCCTCGGCGCCCTGATCTATGGCCTGGTAATGCCGGCCCTCGGCCTCAGCTACCTGATGCGCCTGCTGGCCATCCTCCCGAGCGTGCCGCCGCCCTGGGCGACGACGCTGGTGTCCATCGGGGCGCTGGGCGCCCTGGCCAGCGCCGCCGGGGCCTACGGCGAGGCCCGGCTACGCCCGCTGCTCGGCTGGGTGTCCGGCGCCCAGGCCAGCACAGTGGTGGCCGCCGCCGGCCTCGCTGGCCCCCTGGCCGCCCTGGCCGGCCCGGCCCTGCTGATCAACCTGATGCTGGCAACCGTGGCCGGCGCCGCCGCCGTGGTCGACATGGAGCGCAACACCGGCAGCGACGAGTTCGCCGGCGCGGCCCCGGGGCCGCGCCTGGCTCTCGCCGGAGCCCTCTGGGCCACAGCCGGCGCGGCGGCCCTGGGCATCCCGCCGCTCTGGGGGTTCTGGGGGCGGCGCTGGCTCTTCGAAGCCGCCCTCGAGCAGACGCCCTGGGCGCTGCCGGCGCTGGTGGTCGGTAGCGCGCTCCTCGCGCCGGCGCTGATCATGCCGCTGGCCCGCTTCTGGCCCGCGCCCGACCCGCGTAGCCACCCGGCCGCATCCGGCCAGCTCGACCCGGTCGCCGGCGCCCTGAGCCTCGTCCCGCTGCTGGTGTTTGGCGTCGCGCCCCAGGTCGCCTGGGGGATCTGGATGCACAGCCTGCCCCTCGCCCCGCCCAGCCTGCCGGTGAGCGGCGGAGCCCAGGCGGCCGCCGGCGCCATCGGCCTGACGATCATGGTTGTGGCCGGCATCATGACCCGCACGCCCACCGCGCGGCAGATAGCCCGCAGCTCCGAGGAGGAGCAGACCCAGCTGGCCGCAGACGCCCTTGGACAGAACCTGCAGCCGCTCGCGCGGGTCGGCCGGGCCGACGGGCTGCTCAGCCATATATGGGCCGCGCTGCTCTGGGCGAGCCGCTGGCTTGAGGTCATTATGTCGGCCTTTGAACAGCGCTACTACCTGCTGGGCGTCTTGGTCGCCCTGATCACCGTAATGCTGCTGATGGCGCAATAGAACAATGCAGATTAACTGGCTGCTGATAGGGATAGGTGCGACGGCGACGGTTGTGCTGCTGTTTCGCGACTGGCGGCTGACCTTCCCGGCCCTGCTGCTCAACTACGTCGCGCTGGCGCTCTTCCTGGCCCAGCAGCAGTTTGTCGCCTCCGATATGGACCTCTTCGGGACGATAAACACCCTGGTGCTGGTAAAGATCATCACCGGCCTGGCGGTGACGCTCATCCTATCGATCACAGCCCTGACCTTCTCGCGCGAGTATGGGCTGGAGAGCCTCGACGAGTTCGGCCTGGCCGAGCTGCGCCGGGCCGCCCGCGCCGCCCAGCGCCAGCAGGCGAGCCAGCCCTTCCACCTGAACGACTATATTGTGCCGTTCTGGGCCGGGGTGCTGGCCCTCTTCGCCAGCACGGCCCTACCCTACGTCTACGCGATCGCGCCGACGCCGGCCGCCGACTTCACCTGGTACTGGCTCGTGATCACCGGCATGCTGACGATCGCCACCGCCAGCGACCTGCTGAAGATCGGCATGGGGCTGCTGCTCTGCGCCAGCGGGGTGGATGTCCTCTACACGGCGGTGGCGAGCACCCTGAAGGACGGCGGACTGAACGTGATCCCGCTGGCCCTGCTCAGCCAGTTTCACATCCTGCTCGCTCTGGCCATCGCCTACCTCTGCGGGCTACTCTACGGTCGACTAAAGACCCTGGAGCTGAACGAACTCTACAAGCGATAATGATGAATGGTCAATGATGAATGGTGAATTCCGCAAGTCATTCACCATTCATCATTCACCATTCATCACTCACCATTCATATATGCTCTACCTTATCCTCGTCCTCTTCCCGATCAGCATGGCCGCGAGCACGTTCGTGCTGCGAAAAAACAGCGGGCTGGTGATCTTCATGGCCCTGGGCGCGGTGCTCGCCGAGATGCTGATCGCCGCACAGATCCCGCTTGACAACCCCAGCATATTCCTGGGCATCACGCTGACGCTGAACGCGCTGAACCGTATGTTCATGCTGCTGTTTTTGGCGATCGGCGGGTTCGCCTTCGTGGCCGCGTGGAGCCTGCCCCACGGCGAGAACTTTGTGCCGATCGGGCTGCTGATGCTCAGCCAGGTCTGCGGCGTGCTGCTGCTCCAGAACCCATTCATCAGCACGCTGCTGCTGGCCCTCACCGGGCTGACCGCAGTGTTGGCGGTGGTGGACCTGCCGGCAGACACGAGCAGCCTGGTGGGCACACAGGCGATCGCGGCGGCCCTGAAGTACCTGGTGCTGATGGTGGTGGCGGCGATCCTTATGTACATCGCCTTCGTGCTGGCCACGATCTTCCGGATCGGCGAGCTGCCCGGCCGGATCTCGCTGGCCCACTTCATCCTGGCCCTGCTGGCGGTGAGCTTCGCGCTGCGGCTGGCGCTGATCCCCTTCCACGCCTGGCTGGCCGACCTGGTAGAGCACGCCCAGCCGCTGGTGGCAGCCCTGGTGATCACGCTGCTGAACACGAGCAGCCTGCTGGCGCTGCTCGTCGCCTTCCAGACCTTCCCGATCCTGCTAACCAACAATCAGGGGCTGCTGCGGGTGATGCGGATCGGCGCGCTGATCAGCGCCCTGCTCGGCGCGGGCATGGCCCTGGGGCCAGGGTCACTGCGACGAGCCATGGCCTACCTGATCCTCTACGACTGTGGTATGGTATTCTATGGCCTGGCTTCGGTGTCGAGCATCGGGCTGACCGGGGCGATATTCGGCGCGCTGAACCAGACCCTGGCGGTGCTGCTGATTCTCGTAAGCGTGGCGCTGATCGAGCGGCCCGACGGGCGCACGCCGGGGGTGGTGCGGCGCGATCTGCTCCGCCGCTGGCCGGTGGCCGGCGCGGGGCTGCTGGCGGGCGGGCTGGCCCTGGTCGGCATGCCGCCACTGGGCGGCGCGATGAGCCAGCTGCTGATCTACCAGGCGGCGGCAGAGAACGGCTGGCCCGAGCTGCTGGCCCTGCTTGGGGCGTCCCTGCTGGCCCTGCTGGCCCTGGCCCGCACCGCCCACGAGCGGCTCCTCGGCCCGAGCGAGGACGATGTCACGCCCGAGCCGCTGATGCTCGGCGAGACCGAGCTGGATCGCCCGGCCCCGCGGCGGCTCGCCCCCGAGCCACGCAGTGCCGCAGCGCTGACGCTGATCCTGATGCTGATCTGCCTGACGGTCGGGATCTACCCGGGTCCGCTGCTCACCACGATCGACGCGGCGATCCGCGAGCTGGCATTTATCCGGGCACTGTAGGGGCGCAGCAGCGCCCAAGAGGCTATGTCCGTTCAGATGTGAATTATTCTGTGCGCGCTGCTGCGCCCTTACACGTGGCACCATGGATATTATCATCGCGGGGATTATATACCCCGGGCTCATAACAACGCTGGCCCTGGGGCTGCTCTACCGATGGCTGGTGGGCGGCGCGGGTGATCCCAGGGGCGCAGGCGGCCTCGGCGAGGCCCTGCGCTCCCGCGAGGGGCTGGCCGCCCTCGCGGGCGTGCTGGCGGCGGCGCTCGGGCTAGCCGCGATGCCCTGGCCCGCTCACCCGGTCGGGGCATCGCGGGCCTGGCTCTGGGCCTGGTCCGGGATCGAGCTGGCCTTTCTGCTGCCCCTGGTCCCCGCACTGGCCGCCGGCGCGCCGCAGGTGGTGCGGGCCGCCGCGCGGCGCGCTCAGATCGGCGCATTTGGCCGGGCGCTGCTCTGGGTGGCGCTCACCGCATCCCTGGCC
>JBAXES010000454.1:0-4166 GCA_037140315.1 Chloroflexales bacterium | reverse complement strand
GTGCCGGCCAAGCTGGGCGACGCCTACCGGGCCTACCTGCTCAAGCACAACGGCAAGGTGTCGTTCTCGTCGGCCTTCGGCACGATCTTCGCCGAGCGCCTGCTCGACATGATCGGCCTGTTCGCGATGCTGCTGGTCTCGGGCTGGATCACCTTCGGCGCGCAGATGCCCGAGGGCACCCAGATCGTCTTCGGCTTCGGCGGGCTGCTGGTCGTGGTCATCCTGGCCGGGCTGGCCGGCATGCGCTGGCTCAGCCCGCTGATCCGCCGGGTGGTACCGGCCCGCATGCACGACTTCTACGCCCGCTTCGAGCACGCCGCCCTGAGCTCGTTCCGCCCGGCCATCCTGCCGCGGCTCGTGCTGCTCACCGGCGCCGTCTGGCTGCTGGAGGGCGCCCGGCTTTACTTCGTGATCGCGGCCCTGGGCCAGGAGGGCCTGCACCTCGGCCTGTCGGCGGTGATCTTCGTGGCCCTGGCCTCGTCGCTGCTCACCGCCCTGCCGATCACCCCCGCCGGCCTCGGCGTGGTCGAGGGCACCATCACCGTGGTGCTGACCTTCTTCGGGGTCGATAAGCACCTCGGCATCGCCGTCACGCTGCTCGACCGGCTGATCAACTTCTGGAGCATTGTGGTCGGCGGGTTTATTGTGTATCTAGTGAGCCGCCGGAAGTAGATCGGCGCGCATGCCTAGCGGCTGGGAGGCCCTCACCCCCTGTCCCCCTCGCCCGCTGCGGCGGGCGAGGGGGGGCTCGATGCGACGTGGCGGTGAGTGAGATAAGAACAATAGGGTAGTCATTTGAATGCGTATGTCGGTTACATTTACCTTCTTAGAGTTCTTCGCGGGCGGCGGCCTGGCGCGGATGGGCCTCGGCTCTGAGTGGTCATGCCTTTTCGCAAATGATATTTCAGAGAAAAAGGCCAGGGTCTACCGGGCAAACTATCCGCCTGCCGAGGAGCTTCTGCTGTCAGACATCGCCAACGTCACACCAAACAATGTTCAAGGATCGGCGATGTTAGCGTGGGCATCATTCCCTTGTCAAGACCTCTCGCTGGCGGGGAACGGCAAGGGCTTGCAGGCCGAGCGGAGTGGCGCGTTCTGGCCCTTTTGGAGCTTACTCACCGCGCTTGATGATCAAGGTCGGCCAGTGCCGATGGTTGTACTTGAGAATGTGGTGGGCCTGCTGACTTCTAATAGCGGGAGAGATCTCGAGCAGCTGCTCAGGGCGCTGGTAGCTGCGGGGTATCGGCCCGGCGCCATGGTGATCGACGCGATCCACTTCGTCCCGCAGTCGCGCCCGCGGCTCTTCATTGTGGCCGTGAAGCAAGATATTTCTATTCCAAGCGAGCTAGCCCGCACCATGGCAACCGCAAGCAGATGGCATCCCCCGTCAATCCGCCAGGCCTACGACCGCCTCCCGCCGGTGATTCAGGGCACCTGGGTCTGGTGGCACCTGCCTGCGCCTGGGCCGCGAGGCGTCAGCCTGAGCGACATCGTTGAGGAGTCACCGGCGGGAGTCGCCTGGCATACGCAGGAAGAGACGGCGTATCTCCTCGCGCTGATGTCTCCCACGAACCTGGCGAAAGTAGACGCCGCCAAGCACTGTGGACATAGACAAGTTGGCACAATCTACAAGCGCATGCGGGTTGAGGACGGGGTTAAAAAGCAGCGGGCGGAGGTTCGCTTTGATAATGTAAGTGGCTGTCTACGAACGCCTGTGGGCGGATCGAGCCGCCAGATCCTTATGGTTGTCGAAGGCGAAACCGTCCGTTCACGCCTGCTCTCAGTGCGCGAGGCGGCCAGGCTGATGGGCCTGCCTGATAGCTACTGGCTGCCGACAAGCTATAACGAGGGCTACCACGTTATGGGAGATGCGGTCGTCGTCCCGGTGGTTTCTTGGCTTGAGCAGCATCTCTTGCGACCGCTGGCTACACTGGCCCCAGAGACGCTAGCTCTGGCGCGAGCAGATTGAGCCCTGATGATCATCGGCGTTGACTACACCGCAGCGGCCTGGCAGGGCGCCGGGATCGGGCGCTACACC
The DNA here is from genome assembly GCA_037140315.1 of Chloroflexales bacterium. Taxonomy (GTDB): domain Bacteria; phylum Chloroflexota; class Chloroflexia; order Chloroflexales; family Chloroflexaceae; genus Oscillochloris. The sequence continues at coordinate 2,128 of JBAXES010000454.1, read as the reverse complement.
CGCGAGCTGATCGCCGCCACGGTGGGGCGCGACCGCGCGCTGCGCTATGTGCTCTTCTACGCGGCGGGCGGGCTGCCGCCCGACGGCCCCTACCTGCGCGAGCTGGCCGAGCTCTGCGCCGCCAACCCCAACGTGCGCGCCCGGCCCATCCCGCTCAGCCCGCGCCTGCTGACCATCCTCTGGCAGCGGCTGCGCCTGCCCCTGCCCGTCGAGCGGCTGATCGGCCCGATCGACATCCTGCACGCCCCCGACTTCGTGCTGCCGCCCACCCGCGCCCGCGCCCTGCTCACCGTCCACGACCTGACCTTCATGGTGTACCCGGAGACGGCCGACGCCGGCCTGCGCCGCTATCTGATGGCCGCCGTGCCGCGCTCGCTGCGCCGGGCCGACCTGGTGCTCGTCGACTCGCTGGCCACCCGTGCGGATCTCCATCGGCTGCTGGGCGTGGCCCAGGATCGCGTGCGCCTGCTCTACCCCGGCGTGAGCCCGCGCTTTCGCCCGCTGCCCGCCGCCGACACCGAGCCGCTGCGGGCGCTGCTCGGCCTGCCCGAGTTGTTCCTGCTCTTTGTGGGCACCCTGGAGCCGCGCAAGAACCTGGTGCGCCTGATCGCGGCGTTTGACCGCCTTGTTGCCGACGGAGCGCATCCCGGCCTGAGCCTGGTGATCGCCGGGAGGCGCGGCTGGCTCTACGAAGAGATCTTCGCCGCCGTAGCGCGCCTGGGCCTGGCCGAGCGGGTGCGCTTCCTCAACTTTGTGGACGACGCCCAGCTGCCGGGGGTGTATAATCTGGCCAGGGCCTTCGTCTACCCCTCGCTCTATGAAGGCTTTGGGCTGCCAGCCCTAGAGGCGATGGCCTGCGGGACGCCGGTGGTCACATCGGCCGTCTCTAGCCTGCCCGAGGTGGCCGGCGACGCGGCGGTGCTGGTGGACCCGCTCGACCCTGAGGCGATCGCGGGCGGGATCGCCCGCGCCCTGGCCGATCCCGCGCGGCTGCGCGCCGCCGGCCCGGCCCAGGCTCGGCGCTTCAGCTGGGACGCCGCCGCCGCTGGACTGATCGACACCTACCGCGCGCTGGCCGGCCCGCGCGAGTGATATCAAACCGGGGTTGACCCTGTGCATACGGCTTCGCTCAGAGGGGCTGCGCCGCTCCAGGCCGCCCCGCGCTGCACAGAAACAAGCCCGATTTAATAGGACGGATTGAGGATATGACACAGCAGCAAGACCTAGCCGCCGAGGCGCTGCGGCGCGGCGCCATCCCTGGGCGTGGCTACGCCGTCGCTCGCTTAATCTCACAGATCTTCCACCCGGTCATCCTGAGCGTCGTGAGCATCTTCATTGTCGGGGTGCTGGGCGTGCGGCCCCTGGCCAGCGGCCTGGGCTGGGCCGTCCTCTGCACGCTGATCCAGGTGTTGCCGCCGACGATCTTCTTCTCCGTGCGGCTACGCCAGGGCATCTACAGCGACGATGATGTCTCGGTGCGCTCGCAGCGCAACGAGCTCTACCTGTTCGGCATGGCCACCGTGCTGGTGGGCGTGGTCCTGCTGATCATCCTGGGCGCTCCGACATCCTTCGTGGCCCTGCTCGCCAGCGCGGCCCTGCTCAACGGCCTGTCCTGGTTCATCAACCTGTCCTGGAAGATCAGCATCCACTCGGCCGGGATCGGCTCCTGCGCCACTATCGCCGCCCTCTACTCCAAGCCCCTCGGCCTGCTCCTGTGGGTCTGCGCCCTGAGCCTGGGCTGGGCTAGGCTGCGCACGCGCAACCACACGCTGATGCAGGTGGTGGCCGGCTTGGCCCTGGCCTGCACCTGTGTGGTCGGGACGTTTCTGGCCTTCGGCCTGCCTGATCGCCTGGGTATGTAGGGCTGCCGCCATGGAACCTGATATCATTGGCGTGAAATTGCCAGCTTCGCCGGCAATTTCACGCCAATGATATCTATAAGACATGGTTCGCAAATACTTTACAGTTTGCGATGTTCGTAGTGCGGGCTTCCAGCCCGCCAGATGCGCGTCGGCAGGCTGGAAGCCCGCACTACGAACGGTAAACCTGAAACCTGGCACCTGAAACCTTTGTCTAAGGCATGTTTCAAATCGGCTTGACAGTTTGCGGTGTTCGTAGTGGGCGCTTT
>JBAXES010000453.1:0-4169 GCA_037140315.1 Chloroflexales bacterium | reverse complement strand
TCTCCGAGCTGCCGCCGATCGGCCCCGGCACGATCATCGCCCCGCTTCAGCCCTTCCTGCCCAAGATCGCCTCGCAGCTGAAGAATGATCGCAACTGCACGGTGCTCTCGTCGCTCTTCCCCTTCGGCCCCGACGGCTGCCGGGCCTTCTGGGAGGATCTGGCCGCCGAGTTCGGGATCAAGGTCGACCTCGCCGAGCGCGAGGCGGCGGCCTGGGAGCGCATCGCCAGCCACACCGAGCTGCTGCGCGGCAAGAAGGTCTTCTTCGCCAGCGACATCCTGATGGAGCTGCCCCTGGCCCGCTTCCTGCGCGCCTGCGGGGCCGAGATCGTCGAGTGCAGCACCCCGGCGATCAACCGGCGCTTCCACGCCCGCGAGCTTGAGCGCCTTGAGGGCGTGCGCCTGGTCGAGCAGGCCAACTTCGACCGCCAGCTGCGCGATATCGCCACCACCCAGCCCGACCTGATCATCTCAAATATGATCACCACCAACCCGCTGGTCGGCCGGGGCCTGGTGGCCAAGTGGGGCACCGAGTTCGCCTTCATGCCCATCCACGGCTGGGCCGGCGTGAACACCCTGGCCACAACCTTCACCAAGGCCCTGCGCCGCCACGCCACCCTCGACCCCCTTGGCCTCGACCCGGTCTGGACCACGGGCATGATGCCGTCGGCGCCCGGTGATGTGATCCCGCTGAACTCGTAGTGTGATCTCGTACGCGCTGTAAGGGCGCAGCAGCAACGGTACACTGCCGATTGAACCTGATATGCGCTGCTGCTGCGCCCCTACCCGATACGCCCGGGTCACACCATAAGATATAGGAACACGAATATGCGCCTTGCCTACTGGATGTATGAGGGCACCGCCCACCACGGCGTCGGGCGGGTGATGAACAGCATGCGCAATGTCCACGCGGTTTTCCACGCCCCCCAGGGCGACGACTACGTGAACACGATCTTCACGATGCTGGAGCGCACGCCCTCGTTCCCCGCCATGACCACCTCGGTGGTCAGCGGCACCGACCTGGCCCGCGGCACGATCCGCCTGCCCGAGACCCTGCGCCAGGTTGAGGAGAAGCTGCACCCCGAGCTGATCGTCGTGGTCGCCTCGTGCAGCACGATCCTGCTCCAGGAGAACCTGGAGGTCGCGGCCTCCTCGGCCCACCTGGCCGCCGATGTGCTGGTCTATGACGCGAACCCGTACCGCATGCAGGAGAACGCGGCCGCCGAGGGCCTGTTCAGCGAGCTGGTGCGGCGCTACGCCGCCCCCCAGCCGCTCACCGAGCGGCCCAGCGTCAACATCATCGGCCCGGCCTCCCTCGGCTTCCACGTGCGCCACGACCTGACCAGCCTGCGGCGCATGCTCGGCACCCTCGGCGTGCAGGTGAACGTGGTGGCCCCCTGGGGCGCCAGCGTGGACGACCTGCGCCGCCTGCCGGCCGCCTGGCTGAACATCGCGCCCTACCGCGAGCTCGGCGCCGTCGCCGCCGACTACCTGGAGGGGCAGTTTGGCACGCCCGCCCTGCGCGAGGCCCCGATTGGCGTCCAGCCCACCCTGCGCTGGCTGAGCGCCCTGGTCGATGCCCTGAATGAGATCGGCGCCCGGCGCAACGGCACGGTCGTGCGCATGCCCCCGCTCACCGCCTTCTCGCTCGATGGCATGTCGGCGCCCTCGGCGGTGCCTTGGTTCGCCCGCACCGCCGATATGGACAGCTACGCCGGCAAGAGCGCCTTCATCTTCGGCGACGCCACCCACACGGTGGGTATGACCAAGTTCCTCCACGACGAGCTGGGCATGCCGATCGCCGGCGCCGGCACCTACCTGCTGCGCGAGGCCGGCTGGGTGCGCGAGCAGCTCCAGGGCTACGTGAGCGACGAGCAGTTTCTGGCCACCGACGAGTTCCAGACCGTGGCCACCCGCATCGCCGATCTGCGCCCCGAGCTGATCTGCGGCACCCAGATGGAGCGCCACACCGCCCGCAAGCACGACCTGAACTGCATGGTGATCGCGCCGCCCACCCACATCGAGAACCACCTGCTCTCCTACCGGCCCTTCCTCGGCTTCGACGGCGCCGATGTGATCGCCGATGAGGTCTATACGACCTGCACCCTCGGTATGGAGAAGCATCTGATCGACCTGTTCGGGGACGCGGGGCTGGAAGAGCGAATGGTGAATGATGAATTCAGCATGGTGCATGCTCCGGTCGAGGTACCAGTGGCTGCTGCGGTTGAAGAGCCGGCGCAGGCGAGCGACGATTCACCATTCAACACTCACCATTCACCATTGACCTGGGCGCCCGAGGCCGAGAACATGCTGAAGAAGATCCCCTTCTTCGTGCGCGGCAAGGCCCGCGGCAATGTCGAGAAGTACGCCCGCGAGCACGGCATCGCGCTGATCACCGCCGATGTGCTGCTGACCGCTAAGGAGAGTATTGGCGCCTGACCATTGCAGATTGCAGGTTGCAGGTTGCGGGCAGCGCAGCAATCTACAGCCTGCAATCTACAATCTGCAATCATATGACGACAGCAACGTCCAGACCACTCCACGAGATCGCCCTGCTGGGCGTGGCCGAGCGGCTGAAGGGCCGTCCCAAGCTCTGTAGCGACTGTGGGATCTGCTCCAGCAGCTACCGCCCGCTGCTGCCGCAGGTCTGCGTGTTCGTGGATAATAAGAGCGAGCAGATCGAGCGCAAGCTTCACGGGCGCAACCGTAACGACGGCGACGAGCTGCTCTTCGGGATCTACCGCTCGATCCACGTCATCCGGATGGCCAGGCAGAACCCCGACGCCCAGTGGAGCGGGGTCGTCACCGGCCTCGGGGCCCTGCTGCTTGAGCGCCGCATGGTCGACGGGGTGATCACGACGATCGCCGTGCCGGGCACGCACCACGCGCCGCTGCCCATCCTCGCCCGCACGCCCGCCGAGGTGATTGCCAGCGCCCGCAATAAGCCCTGCATCTCGCCCAACCTCGATGCTCGATCAGGTGCGCGAGAGCGGCGTGAAGCGCCTGGCCTTCATCGGCACCAGCTGTCAGGTCCACGCTCTGCGCGCCATGCAGGATCAGCTCGGCCTTGAGAAGCTCTACATCATCGGCATCCCCTGCACCGATAATGTCGCCTACCCTGACGCGGTGCGCTTTCTAAAGGTCGTCTCGAAGTCACCTGAGACGGTTGTCCACCACGAGTTCATGCAGGACTTTAAGGTCTGGATGCGCCACGCAGACGGCCACATCGAGAAGGTGAATTACATCGATCTGGATGTCTCGGCGCTGGGCGGGGAGCGCGGGATCTTCCCGGCGGCGTGTCTCTCATGCTTCGACTACCAGAACACTCTGGCGGACATCACCATCGGCTACCTGGCCGCGCCGCTGCCGCCCCCCGAACGCTGGCAGTGGACGATGGTGCGGACAGATGTTGGTGAGGAATTGTTCACTCTGATCCGACCCTTCCTTGAGTTTGGTACCTTTACCCAGCGCGGCAACCGCCTTGTCGGGATCAGCGAGTATGTACGCATGCTCAAACGCCCGCGCGGGCGTCCGCCATTTCCCATCCGCAGATTGATCGCCTGGATGCAGCGCAACCGTGGCCCGCGTGGCATGGAATTTGCTCGCTCGGTCATTGAGATGAAGCTGCTGCGTAACCTCCAGTATGTCCGTGATGAGCACAGCCGCATGGAGCAGCGGATTGTGCCCGGCCACGTCTACCGCGCCCTCGCCCAGTACGCCCAGGTCTATGCGGAAGAGTTTGGGCGGCCATTACAGAATGGCTCGCGATCAACCTCCAACACTGCGGTCTGATACGCTCGGCTCGCTGTTCGTCATTTGTTGTTCGTTGCCAAGGAGAGAGAACCATGTCCTTGATTATCGCAGTGTATGGTAAAGGCGGTATCGGCAAGTCTACTACGTCGGCAAACCTGTCGGCGGCGATGGCCCTCAAGGGTGCGAAGGTCCTCCAGATCGGCTGTGACCCCAAGCACGACAGCACCTTCCCGCTTACCGGCATGCTTCAGCCCACGGTGATCGATGTCCTTAATGCGGTTGATTTTCATATTGAGGATGTGACCAAGGAAGACGTGCTGCGCACCGGCTTCGCTGGTGTGGACACACTTGAGGCTGGTGGTCCGCCGGCCGGCAGCGGCTGCGGCGGCTATGTGGTGGGCGAGACGGTCAAGCTGC
>JBAXES010000452.1:0-4169 GCA_037140315.1 Chloroflexales bacterium | reverse complement strand
TCAGCCGCACTCCCGGGAACGCCCGCAGGAACCGCTCGGCATGACCGCCGGCACCCAGGGTGGCATCGATCAGCACCGCGCCGGAGCCATCGACGGCGTGTGCGGTCAGCGCCGGGGCGAGGAGTTCCACACAGCGATGCCGCCGCCGTTCTCGGCCACCTGGTTCGACACGATCATGCTCGCCAGCTGGAGCGTATCTACGCCGAGCGCCTTTGCCAGCCCCTGGGCCTGATCCGAGTCGGGCAGCGTCTGCCCGCTGAGGTAGTTGCGCAGGGCCCCGTCGCTGATCTTCGTCTCGCGGGTGAGCTTCGCGCGTGAGAAGCGGCCCTCGATCTGGGACTTCAGCCAGTCGCTAAACTTCGGCGCCGCCGCAGGCAGCAGATCCATGCGTCGGCGCACCTCGTCGGGTGACATACTCAGCACCTCGCCGATCAGGTCGATCGTCTTCTGGCGCGGGCGCTGGGTCTTGCCGAGGATGAACTGGCGCAGCGATATAGGGCCTACTCCTAGGGTTTCAGCAAAATCGCTGATCGATTGATCGCGACTCATAGCGGCGTGAAAGAGTAACACCGAGAGCGGTAGCTTGTCATGGAATGAGTCATTGGCAGACATCTTTGATCGCTCCTCTTTACTTGATCAGGTGTGCAAGCTGAGCGTAACACAATATCGGCGACCTGACCGACATGTGTCCGGTTGCCGAATTTTACCACATACGAGGTCGGTAAATTGTATTGAACACCGATGGCACTTTAATACAATAGAGTATAAGTCATCTTAATTGTATTGTCAAGTATATCCATATCCATCTTGTGGATTTCACACAAGGTCACTACGTTTGACAGTGGTTTGTCCGCTGATGTGATGAGGTTTAGTGCGGTTCTCGAGCTGCCGAGGCGTGTGAAGGGCACCGGAGAGGCCGGCATACTGCTCACGCAGCCGCAGGCCAGTGTGTTACAATACAATAGTTGTGGATTGTGTATCGTTGTCGCCCCTGCGTATCATCCGCAGAGCTGAGCCTGGGATAACCTGTGACCACCAACCGAACGCCCTTCACGGTCGAAGACCTCTACGATCTCGCCTGGCTCGAAGATGTGCAGATCAGCCCGGACGGCGCTCGCGTGGCCTTTGTGCAGGTTACCGTTGATCGTGCGGCCAACGGCTACCGCTGGGCGATCTACCTGGCGGCCACCGGCGGCGGCCCTGCTCGCCGCTTCACTGCGGGCCACAAGGACTACCAGCCCCGCTGGAGCCCCGATGGCTCCCGCCTCGCCTTTGTATCTGCGCGAGACGATGAGGGCGGCCAGATCTATGTGATCAGCGGCGGCGGCGGCGAGGCCCAGCAGCTCACCTCGCTGCCCAACGGCGCCAGCGACCCGGCCTGGAGCCCCGACGGACGCACCATCGCCTGCCTCTCCCTCGCCAATGAGGAGGAGCGCCGCCGCGAGGACTCCGACGAGGCCCACCCCGCCCCCGCTGACGCCTGGTCAGCCAGGAAGGCCAGGGAGCAGCGCGCGCACGATGAGGAGATCCGCCACGACCCACGGGTGGTGACCAAGCTGCCCTACCGCAGCGGCACCAGCTTCTTCGATGACCGGCGCCGCCACCTCTACCTTGTGGATGTGCCCGAGGGCGATATCGACCAGCCCGCCGCCGCCCGCCGCATCACCCACGGCGACCTGCACCACGCCCAGCCGGCCTGGATGATCGACGGGGCCAGCCTGCTCACCACCGCCACCCGCGACCCCGAGGCCGACTCGCTCTTCGCCTACTACGATGTGCTGCGCGTCCCCGCCGATGGCGGCACGCCCCAGACCCTCACCAAGGCGGGCCACTCATACTTCGACCCGCAGCCCTCGCCTGATGGCACGCAGATCGCCTTCCGCCGCCTGCGCGAGGATCGCCTGCTCGCCGAGGGCGGTCGGGTCGCGATCATCCCCGTCGGCGGCGGCGCGCCCCACGAGATCACCGCCCACACCGACCTCGATGTCGAGCAGTTCTACTGGCAGCCCGACGGCCAGGGCGTGCTCTTTCAGGCCGGATGGCGCGGCGACACCCATATCTACGCCATCGGGCTGCCCGGCACACCTACCTACCGCAGCGGCGAGACTCTGGTGCGCGGAACCCGCATCGTGAGCGACTTCTCCGTCGCTAGGGACGGCACGGTCGCCTTTATCGCCGGCGCCCCCGACAACCCCTGCGACCTGTTTGTGCGCGCGCCCGATGGCGGCGAGCGCCGGGTCACCAGCGTCAACCAGGTCCTCCTCTCCTCCCGCAGCATCGCGCTGATCGAGGAGATTAGCTACAGCGTCCCCGATGGGGCCGAGGTGCAGGGCTGGGTGCTCTACCCGCCCAACTTTGATGCCGGAAAGCAGTACCCGCTGGCCATCCACATCCACGGCGGCCCGCATGTGATGTGGGGTCCGGGCTTCCGCTCCATGTGGCACGAGTGGCAGGTCACCGCCGCCGCCGGCTATATCTGCTTCTTCTGCAACCCGCGCGGCAGCGACGGCTACGGGGAGCAGTGGCGCGACGCGATCCACGGCAACTGGGGCCAGGCTGACCAGGGCGATATCCACGCCGGGGTGGATGCGCTGCTCGCCCGCGGCCACGTCGACCCCCAGCGCATCGCCGTGACCGGCGGCTCCTACGGCGGCTATATGACCACCTGGCTGATCAGCCACAGCGATCGCTTCCGCTGCGCGGTGGCTGCCCGCGGCCTGTATAACCTGCTCACCGAGCATAGCACCAGCGACGCCCACGAGCTGATTGAGATCGAGTTCAGCGGCTACCCCTGGGATCTCTACGAGGAGCTGTGGGATCACTCGCCCCTCGCCCACGCCCATAAGATCAACACGCCTCTGCTGCTGCTGCACAGCGAGCGCGACTATCGCGTGCCGATCAGCGAGGCCGAGCAGATCTTTGCCATCCTGCGCCGCCAGAAGAAGACGGTCGAGCTTGTGCGCTATCCCCGCGAGGGCCACGAGATCACCCGCACCGGCGAGCCTGATCATCGCGCCGACCATATGCGGCGCACGCTGGCCTGGTTTCACCGCTACTGCCAGGAGACCGCACCATGAGCGACTCGCCCGCCCGCCCGGATCCGCAGCAGTGGGAGCGCCTGCGACCCGAGCAGGTGATCGATAGCCTGATCTATGAGATCTATAACCCGGTCAGTCTGCTGGGTAGCCAGCTCAAGCGGCTCACCGATGATGACGATCCGATATCCGAGGATGACTACGATGCGATCTTTGAGCAGATGCACCAGGCGGTGCGCCAGCTGAGCCGCACGGTGGTCCATCTGAAGCGCTACGGCGAGGGCCTGAAGCGGGGCTAGAACCATCACAGATGCAGTGAAGATCGCCAGCTTCGCTGGCGATCTTCACTGCATCTGTGATCGTGATCGGGGGGCATACGGCCCCCAGGCCCTGCGATATGGGCCTAAAAACAGATCGGGGGGGCTTCTCAAAACAGAGGCCCTGTGCTACACTACGCTAATCTAGCAGCGTGGCGTGCGGGGCGCGCCCTACGGACGTTGTGTCGGGTAGCACCCGGCGCAGAGGAGTTTGACCCGAATGCACGTGAAGCTTTTTATCGGCAATCTGGCCTGGAGTATCGACGACCGGAAGCTCGAGGATGTGTTCCGCGCACACGGCGAAGTGCAGAGCGCTCGTGTTATTAACGACCGTGATACCGGTCGCTCGCGCGGGTTCGGGTTTGTTGAGCTTGATGTCTCGGATGTCGCCGCGCTGATCAAGGCCACTGACGGCATTGAGATCGATGGCCGCCCGATCCGGGTAAACGAGGCGGAGGACAAGGGTGGGCAGCGTGGCCCTCGCCGCGACCGCGACGATGGCGGCTACGGTCGCCGCTATTAAGTGGGGCGGATCTGCGGGGCGAGTCCGCTCCGCGCCTCTCCGAGCGGGACGACGCACCTGCGTCGTCCCCTTTTCATATCCCCTGCTGCATCGCCCAGAGCGCGGCCTGGGTGCGGTCGCGCACATCGAGCTTGCCGAGGATGCTACTGATATGATTCTTCACGGTGCCCACGCTGATCGCGAGGGCGTCGCTGATCTCTTGGTTCGTGCTGCCTAGGGCCAGCATGTGCAGGATGCTGCGTTCGCGCTCAGTGAGCAGCTCGGCCCGCTCGCGTTGCTGCGGGCGGGCCGAGC
>JBAXES010000451.1:0-4170 GCA_037140315.1 Chloroflexales bacterium | reverse complement strand
GTAAACCGGCAAGTCTAGTTGTCGCCGGTCGGAAGATCTAGTTGACATTTAACAAGCGCGGATGGATCGCGTGCGTGCGGTCTGGCTGGACACCCGGCGCAACCTGAGAATCGAGCGCGGCCAGGTCGAGGACGAGATCTGCCGGGCCGAGCGGCGGCGGGGTCAGTGGGCGCAGGCCCAGACGCTCATCGCCGCCCATCCCCACGAGCCGTTCGGCGTCGCCGTGCAGACGACCGTGGGCAGCGAGCGCTTCCAGCCCTTCACCGTGCGGGCGGAGGCCGGCGTGGCGGTGCGCACACTCGTGCACGACTACCAGAGCACGGCGGCCTTCGAGCGCCAGCGGCTGCGCGGCGTGGTCGCGCGCTACCGCGGCCTCGACCTGGTTGTCCAGGCCCACGCCACCTTCGCCGCCGATCTCAGCCTGGCCCTGCCTGATGGCGCCACCCTCGACGCCATCACCGCCACCACCGACAGCGGCCTCTGGCACAGCGTCAGCCACCTCGTGGGCGAGATCCCCGCCATCCACGAACGAGTGCAGGTACGCATCACCCAGGCTCAGGAGCGCATTGCGACCATTGACCGCGAGCTGACCCGACTAGAGCTGTGGGACGGGCAGGAACGCTACGACACGGCGGCCAGCGAGCTACGCGTGATCGCCGCCGCCTTCGCCGCCGCTGAGGAGCAGGCCAGCGGCGATCACCCACAAGCGGAGCCGGAGGCAGGGGCATCGCCGTCGCCGGACGACGCCACCCTCGCCGAGATCCTCCTGGCCCTCGCCCAGGAGGATCGCACCCGCGACGGATGTGACGAGCCACCCGTCATGATCCCGCCTGCGCCAGCCTCCCTCGCCTGGATGGCGGCTGAGATCGCATGTCAGCCGCGTCATTCGACACTCCCCGCGCCGATAGTCATCGCAACGCGCCACCGGGAAGATCTGCCAGCACCGACCACCAGGGTTGGGCAACTCCCCATCCAAAGCACCACCCGGATACGGTTCGGCGATCCGCTCGCCCAGCGTCGTACGCCAAGGCCCCCGGTCAGCAGCACCAGCCAGCCAGACGCCGAAGCACACCAGCTTTCACTTTTCTAAGCGACGCGATTCCGGACGCGGTGATCGCGCGCCGCAGAGGATACCCCTATGGTTCACCATCGTACTCCGCCCGAGCTCAGACACGCGACGTGGACCGAGGGCACGGTCTGGGATGTGCTCGTTGCCATCGACGCCCTCCCCTCCCGTCTTACCTCACCGATAGCCGATCACGACATGTCAGCCCGTCAACGCCATCAGCTGCGGCGTGAGCAGGAGCTGCTGCACACAACCCGAATCACCTACATCATGCCTCATCCAGGAAACGCGCACCAGGCGCCGCAGCCTTGGCTCTATATCCAGACGCAGCGGGCTGGGCTGTATCGGGTGAACGACACCGGAGTCATTGAGCGCTCCGTCCGTTTCACCCAGCGCCTCGGTGGCACGCGCATCACGATGAATCGTTGGAATCCCAGCACCCTGCGCGGTGTCCGCTGGCTCCAGGGGATCGCCGACGGCCTTGTGGTGCGGAAGATGAATCCGCGCCATTGATGCGCACGTGCCAAGTACGACCAGCCTCCTCCGGTCATGCGTCGCCCGGCGCACGTCCAGCGCCCGCATAGCGGATGTCCCCCACGGGGCATCCACGTTGTCGCGCTCCCCCATACCAACTCTGCTCACCACGGTCATGCCCCCAGTACCTACCAGCCGCAGGGCGGCTGGTTCGCGGTGCCCAGGATTCGCAATCAGCGGAAAGGGCACCACAATGGCACGGTTCACCCCCGAGAATGCGGTCGGCTACGGCCGGTGTGGCGGGCAGCGATCACATCAGCACCTGGAGCAACAGTACGCCAACCTCGTCCTCACCAACCCCGCGACGGCGGAGCGGGTGGCGCACCTCATCAACCAGGGCCATCGCCTCGTCCTGGCCCTGCGTGTCGTAAAGATCGTCGATGCCATGCAAGAGGAGGCCCGCTGATGCGCATCCGCGAACTGCCACTTCACGACCAGCCGGCCCAGCGGATTGCCGCCGCCGGCCCGACCGCCCTCAGCGACGCCGAGCTGCTCGCCCTGGTCTCTGGCCAGCAGGACCTGGCGGTCTGCCAGGAGGCCCTGACCACCTACCAGGGCTGGGTCGGCCTCCTGCGCGCCGACGACCGCGCTCTCGCCGCGAGCATCGGCACCGCGCGTAAGGCTGCCGCCGTGCGCGCCGCCCTGGAGATCGGCCGCCGCCTGGTGCAGGAGCGTGAGGACACCCGCTTTCAGGTGCGCTCCCCAGCCGACATCGCGAAGCTGCTGATGGTCGATATGCTCGCCCTCGACCAGGAAGAGCTCTGGGTCGCCTGCTTGGACACCAAGAACCGGCTGCTCAAGATCGCCAAGGTCTACCGGGGCTCGGTGAACACCGCCCAGATCCGGGTCTGCGAGATCTTCAAGGAGGCGGTGCGGCTCAACGCCACATCTGTGATTGTGGCGCACAACCACCCATCAAACGACCCCACCCCCTCGCCCGAGGATATCCTGGTCACCCGCCAGATCGTCGAGGCGGGCAAGCTCTTAGACGTCGATGTGCTTGATCATCTGGTAATGGCCGGCGGGCGCTACGTGTCCCTCCGCGAGCGCGGCCTCGGCTTTCCAAGCTAGCATTTCTCGCCGTGTCCAGAGTTTTGTCCCGAGCTTTGTCATATTCCCGATTGCGCTTTCTGGCCATACGCTAGAAAGGCAGCTGTTTGTGATGATCGGCTGCGCTGGCAATCCCCACCTGGCAGCCGCGCAACCTGAAGAGGAGACGATCATGCCCAAGCGACGCGCCCACGGCGAAGGCACCCTGTCCTACGACGAGAAGCGCAAGCGCTGGTTCTACTACCTGCCCCGCGACGAGACCGGCGCCCGTCAGCGCATCAGCGGCAAGACCCGGGCGGAGGTATTGGCCAAGGCTGAGGAGCTGAAGGCCAAGCGCGCCCAGGGCCTCGACCTCGACGCCAAGCAGCCCACCATCGAGCAGTTCAGCGAGGTCTGGCTGCGCGACGTGGTCAAGCGCACCCGCCGCGCCAGCACCCACGACAGCTACGAGCAGATGTTTCGCCTCTACATCAACCCTAGGCTCGGCAAGATCCGCCTCGACAAACTGACCGCCGCCCGCGTCCAGGGCTGGATCAACATGCTCGTCGACGCCGGCCACCGCGCCGCCACGGTGCGCAACGCCTACCTCCGGCTGCGCGGCATGCTCGATGTGGCGGTGCGCTACCGATTGATCAACGCCAACCCGGCCAAGGAGGTCGACCTGCCGCCGCTCACCAATGATCGCCCGCGTGTGCTTAGCCTCGCCGAGGCCCGCGTCCTGCTCCGCGCCGCCGACGGCACGCTCGACCTGCGCACGCCATACACGACCAAGAACCGCCGAACCAAGAAACAGCCAAAGCTGGGCACGCGCTACGCGCTGGTCTATCACCTGCTGCTTGCGCTCGGGCTGCGCCGCGGCGAGGGCCTCGGGCTGAGCTGGGACGACCTGGACTGGGAGGCGGGGACGGTGCAGGTTCGCCGGCAGGTGCAGGTGGTCAAGATGAAGGTGGTGGTCAGCGCGTACACCAAGACCGACGCCGGGCGGCGCACCTTGCCGCTCGCGCCTGCGCTGCTTGAGCGGCTTCGCGCGTACCGGCTCAATCAGGAAGAGGAGCGTGCGCTGATGGGGCCTGGCTGGAATGAGCGCGGGCTAATCTTCGTCGCCGAGACCGGTGCGCCGGTGGGGCCGTCGAACCTGGCTCGCCACTACCGGGTGCTGCTCGTGTGCGCCGGGCTCGGCCCGCTGCGCCTGCACGACCTGCGCCACACCTGCGCCACGCTCCTTGGCGAGCGAATCAGCGACCGGGTGATCGCCGCCATCCTCGGCCACACGCCGGGCACGGTGACGGCGCGGTATGCGAAGGTGACACTGACCCAGATGCGCGAGGCCCTGGAGGGGTTGTATCAGGAGTTGACTGAGGCGGACTGAGGCGGACTGGGGGGAAAGGTACGCAAATGGTACTCACAATGGTACTCACCCCCCCAAATGGCAAGAGAAACGCGGAACTCTCGTACGAGAATTCCGCGTCCTGATGCGGAGCGGGCGACGCGATTCGAACGCGCGACCATCTGCTTGGAAG
>JBAXES010000450.1:0-4178 GCA_037140315.1 Chloroflexales bacterium | reverse complement strand
GCTCGATCGTCTGCCCCGCCTCGCTCTGCGGCGTGGTCGGCATCAAGCCCACCGTCGGCCTGACCAGCCGGGCCGGCGTGATCCCGATCTCGTTCACCCAGGACACCGTCGGCCCCCACGGGCGCACGGTGGCCGACGCGGCCGCCGTGCTCGGGGCGATCGCCGGCCCCGACCCGCGCGACCCGGCCACGGCGGCGGCGGCGGGCCGGGTCTTTGACGACTACACCCAGTTCCTCGACCGCGACGGGCTGCGCGGGGCGCGCATCGGCGTGCTGCGCAGCGGCAAGATCTTCGGCTACCACCCGGACACCGACCGCATCGCCGCTGCGGCGATCGCCGCTATGGCCGCCCAGGGGGCCACGATCATCGACCCGCTGCACACCCCCGAGGACGTGCCCATGTCCGACCCGGCCGAGTACGAGGTGCTGCTCTTCGAGTTCAAGGCCGGCCTGAACGCCTACCTGGCCGGCTGCGGCGGCGACCTCCCGCGCAGCCTGGCCGAGCTGATCAGCTTCAACGAGGCCAACCGCGAGCAGGAGATGCCCTACTTCGGCCAGGAGATCTTCCTCATGGCCGAGGAGAAGGGCGGGCTGGACGACCCGGCCTACATCGATGCGCTCGCGCGCAGCCGCGATAACGCCCGCAACGCGATCGACAGCCTGATGGAGCAGCTCGCCCTAGACGCGATCGTGATGCCCAGCGAGTCGCCGGCCTGGCTGACCGACCTGGTGAACGGCGATCACTTCCTGGGCGGCAGCTCGGCCCTGGCCGCCCGCGCGGGCTACCCGCTGATCACCGTCCCGGCCGGCGAGGCCCACGGCCTGCCGGTGGGCATCACCTTCATGGGCCGCGCATTCAGCGAGCCGACCCTCATCCGCCTGGCCTACGGCTTCGAGCAGGCCAGCCATGCCCGCCGGCCGCCCCAGCTCCTGCCCACCATCGAGCTACCATAGGAGGCTTTGCAATGACGACCAAAGTTCTCACTGGCTATTGCTTCTAGAAGAAGGTGGTGGTGATGGCCGATCACAAGCCGTGGTGCTGGGAGGTGGGTCAGTCTGGGCCAGACTGGTTCTTCATCGCGTGCGTGGCCCCCGGGAGCGAGAGGGCGCTCGCGCAGATCGCTGTGGACGCCCCGTTAAAAGGGTTCACGTACTGCGCGCGCGCGGACGAGCACTGCCGGCAGCACCAGCGGGTGTGCAGCTACCACACCTTTATCGACGCGAGGAATGCGACGGCGTACATAAACAACATCGAGGGCCGCGCGAAGCGGAACATCTGGATCTACAATACTGTCGAGGTACACGGCGACACGATCAAGATCGAGTGCGGCTACGGCGGGCGCGGGGACGACTACCATCGCGTGGAGACCACATGGCTGCTCGCCGTCTTCGCCACGCCGGGTGTCACCCTGCGCGACTGGAAGGTCGTCGCCGGCGGCGAGGGCTACGACGACAAGACCATCCGCGCGGGCGTGGGGCTGGACGATTTTCGAAGCTACATCGCGTAGGAGAGCGCCTATGGAGCAGCGCAAAGGCGGATTCCGCTCAATCGACGAGTATATCGCCACCTTCCCCGAGGAGATCCAGGCGCTGCTTGAGTCCGTGCGGGCCACCATCAAGGCCGCCGCGCCCGAGGCCGAGGAGAAGATCAGCTACCAGATGCCCACGTTCTTCCTCAAGGGCAACCTGGTTCACTTCGCGGCATGGAAGAGCCACATCGGGCTCTACCCGGCGCCAAGCGGGGCCGAGGCGTTTAAGGATGAGCTGTCTAGGTACGATTGCGCCAAGGGCTCGATAAAATTCCCCATCGGCCAGCCCCTGCCGCTGGATCTGATCGGCAGAGTCGTTCAGTTTCGAGTCGCCGAGAATCTCGATAAGGCCGCAGCAAAAGCGCGCAAAAAAGAGGCCTGAGCGCGCAGATCACCACTATGAACCTACAAGAGCGAGATCGCACACGCACGGTTCGCAATCTGGTGATCTTCTCGGTGGTGGTGCTGGCGAGCGGCTGGCTCGGCTACGGGCTCGACAGGCTGATGGACGCCCCGACGGGCCAGCCAGGGCTGGGCATGCTGCTCTGGCTGGTTCTGCCCCTGATCACCGCACTGCTCCTGCGCGGCTTCGCCGGCGATGGCTGGGCCGACTTTGGGCTGCGGCCGGCGTTTAGGGGCAACCTCGCCTGGTACGCGGCGAGCATCCTGATCTACCCGCTGGTGGCAGGGCTGGTCCTGGCGATCGGCTGGGCGCTCGGCTTCGTCAGCGCGCCGAACTTCTCGCTCGGCCTGCTGCTCGCTGTTGTCGCGGGCGGGCTGATCGGCTCGTTCATCAAGAACATCTTCGAGGAGTTCGCCTGGCGCGGCTACCTGGCCCCCAAGGTCTACGCCCTCGGCCTGAACGCCTACGTCGGCCATATGATCGTCGGCCTGATCTGGGGCTGCTGGCACATCCCCTACCTGCTCTTCATGCTCGACCGGGCAGCGATCCACGCGACCACGACTCAGAGCATGGCCACGTTCATCCCCATGGGCATCATCAGCCTGGTCGGGGCCTCGATCGCCTACGGCGAGCTGCGCATCCTGACCGGCTCGCTCTGGCCGCCGCTGCTGCTGCACACCGTCGGGAACGCCTTCGTCGATGTGCTCGTGGTGCAGGGCTTCGTCAAGCTCACGCACGGCACCGACATCCTCGTGTCACCCGGCCACCAGTCGCTGCTGACCCTGCTCTTCTTCACGCTGATCGGGGTCGGGCTGCACCGGGTGCGGGTGAAAAAAGAGGGTCAAGGGAGAAAAGTTCTCCCTTGACCCTCACGTGTCGCTACTACGCCCCAAACTGGCGGCGGTGGACGAACTGCCCCGCGCCGGCCTGGCCCTTCCACTCGCCGCCGTCCACCAGCACGCGCCCGCGCGAGAGCACCGTGCGCGGCGCGCCGGTCACCTCCCAGCCCTCGTAGAGCGTGTAGTCGGTGGCCTGGTGGTTGCTGGCCGCGCTGATCGTGTGCCTGGCCTCCGGGTCCCAGATCACCACGTCAGCATCGGCGCCGGGGGCGACCAGGCCCTTCTGCGGATAGCAGCCGAAGAGCTTGGCCGGGTTGGTGCTGGTCAGCTCGACCCAGCGGTTCAGCGAGATCCTGCCCGCGCGCACGCCGTGGGTGTAGAGCACCATCATGCGCTCCTCGATGCCGGGGCAGCCGTTGGGGATCATGGCGAAGTTATCGCGGCCCAGCTCCTTGCCGGCGCTCCTGCCGTCCCTGCCGCCCTCGAACCAGAAGGGGCAGTGGTCGGTCGAGATCACCTGGAGCGCGTTGCTGGCCACCGCATCCCAGAGCGGCTGGTGGTCGCTGGCCTCGCGGAAGGGCGGCGAGCAGACCCACTTGGCGCCCTCGAAGCCCTCGCGGGCCAGGTCGTCCTTGGTGAAGAAGAAGTACTGCGTGCAGGTCTCGCCGAAGATCTGGCCGCCGTAGCCGCGCGCGCGCGACTGGCGGATGGCGTCCATGGCCGCCGCGTTCGTGACGTGGACAACGTAGAGCGGGGCGCCGGCCACCTCGGCCAGCCTGACGGCGCGGGTGGTGGCCTCGGCCTCCAGCTGGTGCGGGCGGGTCAGGGCGTGGTACTTGGGCGCGAGGTTGCCGGCGGCGATGGCCTCCTTCACCAGCACGTCGATCGCGTCGCCGTTCTCGGCGTGAACCATGATCAGCAGCTTGTGCGCGGCCGCCTGCTGCATCGCCTTAAACAGGGTCGTGTCGTCCACCTGGAGCGAGCCCTTGTAGGCCATAAACAGCTTCATGCTGGTGGCCCCGTACTCCACCGTGTGCGGCATCTCGGCCAGCACCTCGTCGCGCAGGTCGGTGATCGCCACGTGGAAGCCGTAGTCGATCGCCGCCTTGCCCCTCGCCTTAGCATGCCAGATATCGAGGGTCTCGCGCAGGCTGGCCCCCTTGGGCTGGATGGCGAAGTCGATATGCATGGTGGTGCCGCCGAAGGCCGCCGCCCGATGGCCGGTGAAGAAGTCGTCCGAGGAGGTGGTGCCGCCGAAGGGCATGTCGAGGTGGGTGTGCACATCGATGCCGCCGGGGATGACGTAGGCGCCAGCGGCGTCGATGGTGGTGTCGCCGCTGAGCCCGCTGCCCACGGCGACGATCTTCTCGCCCGCGATCAGCACATCGGCCGGGAAGGTGTCGCCCGC
>JBAXES010000449.1:0-4189 GCA_037140315.1 Chloroflexales bacterium | reverse complement strand
CGTGCCGACGACCTGCATATCAAGAAGTTCCGTAGCAAGGCGGGCACGCTCTTCTGCTTTGTGGTCGACGCCAGCGGCTCGATGGCCCTCCACCGTATGCGTCAGGCCAAGGGCGCTGTGAACGCCCTGCTCCAGCAGGCCTATGTCCACCGCGACCACGTGGCCCTCCTGGCCTTCCGGGGTGACCGCGCGGACCTCCTGCTGCCGCCCTCGCAGAGTGTCGAGCTGGCCAAGCGGGCCCTTGATGTGCTGCCCACCGGCGGCGGTACGCCCCTGGCCGCCGCGCTCCTGGGCGCCTACCAGGTGGCCGACCAGGCCCGCGCCCGCGGCATCCACCGCACCACCCTGGTGCTGATCACCGACGGTCGGCCCAATGTGCCGCTCCAGCCCACCCCCGGCCAGAGCAAGGATGAGCGTATGGCCCAGGCCCGCACTGAGGTGCAGACCCTCTGCGCGCGCCTGAAGTCCGCCGGGATCGGCGCGGTGGTGATTGACACCCAGCGCAGCTATGTCTCGCGCGGCGAGGCCCAGCAGCTCGCCGCGTGGCTCGGCGGCCGCTATGTCTACCTGCCCCAGGGGCGCGGCGACCAGATCGCCCAGGCGGTGATCAGCGCCAGCGATGATCAACAATGACCGGGCGATAAGCGCGGTCAACGTCACCTGTCGGTGGGGGTGTGGGGGCGGCAAAGCCGCCCCCATGTTTTTTGTCGGATTTGTGCGCAGCAGGCACATGCTGCACTTTGTGGGAGAGCGAAGCTCTCCCACACCCTCACCGTGCACGGTGTTGTTGCTGACAACGTTTGCGGCGTGCGGCGAAGTCGGCTACACTAGGCCGTATGCCATCGCGACTATAGCGGCCTCACGACGCATGCATGATCGTCTATATCGCCTACCCCACCAGCCTGGCCCTGAAGTCGGCCAACGCCATCCAGACCTACACGACCCTGCGCGAGCTGCGGGCGCGTCGGCCGGATACGCTGGCGATCATCCCGCGCTGGGGCCGCGAGCCGAGCCGCTTCGCCGAGCTGGGCGCCGTGCACCTGCCGCGCCCGGCGATCGGCAAGCTCTCGCGGCTGCACAAGAGCACCCTGCTCTACTACCTTGAGCACAGCGCCTTCGCGCTGATGACGGCGGCCCTGCTGGCCCCGCGCGCCAGAGCGATCGAGGTGGTGTATGTGCGCCAGGTGATCTGCGCCGCCTGGTGGGCCGGCCTCTACGGGCCGCTCCTGGGCGTGCCGGTGATCTACGAGGCCCACGACCTGGAGTCGCGCAACCCCTCGCGGGCCAAGGAGCCATGGGCCGAGGGCCTGCTCCACCTGATCGACCGGGTCGCCCTGACCCGCTCGGCGGCGGTAGTCTCGCTGACCGAGGACTTCCGTCGGCTGCTCGGCGCGATCAGCTGGCGGCGGCCCGAGGATGTGTTTGTGGTGCCCGACGCCTACGATGAGCGGCTCTTCGCCCCGCAGGATCGCGACGCCTGCCGGGCCGCCCTCGGTCTGCCCGTCGGCGCGCCGGTGATCGCCTACGCTGGGATGACCTTCGCCCACCGCTGGCTGGACGGGCTGGTCGATGCGGCGGCGAGCCTGGCCCCACATTTCCCTGGGCTGACCCTGCTGCTGGTGGGCGGGCGCGATGCCGAGCGCGCGGCCCTGCGGCGCCAGGCCGAGGGGCTGGGCTTTCTGATCTGGCAGGGCGACGGCTCTGCGCCAGCTGCGGCTGATCGCCCGACCCTCGGGCTGTTCGGCCCGCGCCTGCAGGCCGAGGTGCTCTCATTCCTGGGCGCGGCCAACGTGCTGGCCATCCCCGACACCGTCACCGATGTGACCGCCTCGCCGCTGAAGCTGTTCGAGTACCTGGCCCTCGGCCGGCCGATGGTGCTGCCGGACATCCCGGCCCTGCACGAGATCGTGCCGCCGCAGCTCGGCTACACCTTCGCGCGGCGTGACCCGACCAGCCTACGGGCGGCCCTGGCGGCGGCGCTGGACGCAGGCGATGATCTTCAGGGCAGCGCGGCCCGGCGCGATGTGGCGCGGGATCACACCTACGGTCGGCGGGCCGAGCGCATCCTTGCGGTGGTGGAGCGGGTGTCGGGCAAACGGGCTGTCCAATATGCTCAGATCTGAGCGATGACATGCCGGGGGTGGATATGCCTGAGCAACAGCATATGGAACAGGTGGCGCTGCTGCTCGCGCTCAACGAGCAGGTCGTGCAACCGGCTGAGTTCTCGCTACGCGGCGCGGTCAGCACAATTGGTCGCGAGACAAGCTGTGACGTGGTGGTGCAGCGGCGAGAGGTCTCGCGGCTACACGCGCGCGTCGAGCGACAGGGGCTGCGCTACGTTCTGAGCGACGCGGGTAGCGCCAATGGCACCTACGTGAATGGCCGCCGGCTCACGGAGGCGCACTTGCTCCAGAATGATGATCAGATCGGCCTGGGCAGCGGCCCATCGCTGCTCAAGTTTATCGATCCGCTGGACACCTATGTGCCCTCGCGCGGCCTGCGCTATGATGATCAGCTCATGGTCTTTCTGCTCGACGGGCGCGCCCTTGAGCTGACCCCCGGGCACGCCCGGCTGCTGCTGCTGCTCTACCGGAACGCCGGTCGCCTCTGTACCCGCGATGAGTGCGCCCAGCATATCTGGGGGCAGCCCTATGAGTCCGCCCAGCACGCTGCCGCCCTCGACATGCTGGTGGCCGGGCTGCGCGCGCGCATCCGCCAGGCCGGCTCTGACCTCGACCTGATCAAGACGCGGCGCGGGATGGGCTATGTGCTTGAGCAGTAGCCTTCACCCGCCGGTGGGGCGCGGGGAGGCTACGCCTCCCCGCATGTTTTTTTTGCACACTGAACGCACGGCGAAGCCGTGCGTTCAGTGTGCAAGCTGGGGTTCGGGGCGAAGCCCCGCCGGGCCTTTGTGGTCGCCCTACGCGAAGAGGGCGTCCACAAAGGTCTGCGCGTCGAACATCGCCAGGTCGTCCATTTTCTCGCCGGTGCCGATGTAGCGGATGGGCCGCTCGATATCCTGGGTAATGGCGAAGGCGATCCCGCCCTTCGCCGTGCCGTCGAGCTTTGTCACGGCCACATCGCTCACCCCGGCCGATTTGAGGAAGGCCTTGGCCTGGAGCACGCCGTTCTGGCCGGTGGTCGCATCGATCACCAGCAGCACCTCGTGGGGCGCGTCGGGCATCTTGCGCCGGATGATGTTGCGGATCTTCTCCAGCTCAAGCATCAGGTTGAACTTAGCCTGGAGCCGCCCGGCGGTGTCGATGATCAGCACGTCCACGTCCTGCTCGACTGCGGCGTCGATGGCCTTAAAGACCACGGCGGCCGAGTCGGCGCCCTGGCCCATGCTCACGCAGGGCACGCCGGCCCGCTCGGCCCACGTCTCCAGCTGCTCGGTGGCCGCGGCGCGGAAGGTGTCGCCGGCGGCCAGCAGCACCTTCTTGCCGAAGCGGTGCTTGTAGCGGTGGGCCAGCTTGGCGATCATCGTCGTCTTGCCCGCGCCGTTCACCCCCACCACCAGCACCACATAGGGGTGCGCGCTGGCCTGCTGCTGGCCGGCGAACTCCTGGAAGGTGCGCACCATCTCGGCCTTGAGCATCTCGCGCACCTCGCGGGCCTTCTTGGTGCCGTGGCGGTTCGCGCGGTCTTTGGTGCGGTTCACGAGGTAGAGCGTCGTCTCCAGGCCGACGTCGCCCTGGATGAGCGCCTCCTCCAGGTCGTCCCAGAGCTCATCTGTCACCGGGTCGTCGGTGGCGAACATCTGCGAGATACGACCGAAGATGCCCTGGCGCGACTTCTCAAGGCTCTGTGAGACCTGGGCCTCCTCGGCCTGGGCCTCCTCCTCGGTGCGTGGTGTGTCTTGGCCGCGGCCAAACAGGCGTTTGAACATAAGATCTTCTATCCTCAGGTATTAGCCCCAGCCGAGGTCGGTGGCCTTTTTAGATGGTTTGGGCGGGCTGCCGTCTTCTGGTGTCTCATCGCCCGCCTCGCCCGACATCTCCTCTTCGAGCATCTGGTCTACCATCTGCTCCCAGTCCTCACCAGCGTCCTCGCCGAGTTCCTTGCCCATGCGCTTAGCCCAGCGGGCGACCGAGCGCGGGTCGTTCTCATCGAGGCCCGCGAAGCTGGCCGGGTCGGCCATCGCCTCCATCCGCGCCAGGTTCTCGCCGATGCGCGCCTCGTCGCCGTC
>JBAXES010000448.1:0-4191 GCA_037140315.1 Chloroflexales bacterium | reverse complement strand
CAGCGCCAGCGCATCGGCATCGCCCGCGCCCTGGCCGTCGAGCCGCAGTTCGTCGTCTGCGACGAGCCGGTCTCGGCGCTCGATGTCTCCATCCAGGCCCAGGTGGTGAACCTGCTGGAGGAGCTGCAGCAGAAGCTGGGGCTGACCTACCTGTTCATCGCCCACGACCTGAGCGTGGTCAAGCATATCTCCGATCGGGTGGCGGTGATGTACTTAGGCAAGATGGTCGAGCTATCGAAGGGCGCGACGCTCTACCGCCAGCCGCTGCACCCGTACACCCAGGCCCTCCTCTCCGCTGTCCCGATCCCCGACCCGAAGATCGAGCAGCAGCGCCGGCGGATCATCCTAGAGGGCGATGTGCCCAGCCCGCTCAACCCGCCGAGCGGCTGCCACTTCCACACGCGCTGCCCGATCGCCATCGCGCAGTGCAAGGAGCAGGAGCCGCCGTTTGTCGACTACGGCGACGGCCACTTCGCCGCCTGCTGGCGCGCCCGCGAGTCCGGCGAGCTGATGCCCACGGTGGCCAAGAAGCAGGCCGACATCGTCGCCGCACGCATCGCCGCCGATATCGCCAAGGTCAAGAACGTCTCGCACGCATAGTCTAGCCTGTAAGCCTCTCCCGGCGTTGGAGATTATAGAAAGCGACCGATGACACCTGAGACTTCCACCTGGACAACCAGAGTCGGCCTGGCCCAAATGCTCAAGGGCGGCGTGATTATGGACGTGGTCACGCCCGAGCAGGCCCGCATCGCTGAGGAGGCCGGGGCCGTTGCCGTGATGGCCCTCGAGCGGGTGCCTGCCGACATCCGCGCCCAGGGCGGTGTTGCCCGCATGAGCGACCCTGAGCTGATCCTGGCGATCAAAGCGGCCGTGACCATCCCGGTGATGGCCAAGGCCCGCATTGGCCACTTCGTCGAGGCGCAGGTGCTCGAAGCTCTCGGCATCGACTATATCGACGAGAGCGAGGTGCTCACCCCGGCTGACGAGGAGCACCACATCAACAAACACAAGTTCAAGATCCCGTTTGTCTGCGGCAGCAGGAATATCGGCGAGGGGCTGCGGCGTGTGGCCGAGGGTGCCGCGATGCTGCGCACCAAGGGCGAGGCCGGCACCGGCAATGTGGTCGAGGCCGTGCGCCACGCCCGGGCCGTCTTCGGCGCGATCCGCCGTCTGCAGAGCTTGGACGAGGACGAGCTGTTCCGCTACGCCAAGGATGTGCAGGCCCCCTACGAACTCGTCCGACAGGTGGCCGAGACCGGGCACCTGCCAGTGGTAAACTTTGCGGCAGGCGGCATTGCGACCCCCGCCGACGCGGCGCTGCTAATGCAACTCGGCGTGGACGGCGTGTTTGTCGGCTCGGGGATCTTCAAGAGCGGCGACCCAGCGCGGCGGGCGCGCGCGATTGTCGAGGCGACCACCCACTATCACGACCCAGAGATTATCGCCCACGTGAGCAAGGGTCTGGGAGAGGCGATGGTCGGCATTACCATTGATCAGATCCCGACTGAGCAGCTGATGGCGAAGCGCGGTTGGTAACGATTGAGACGGAGTAGATGGACCTGATCCGCACCGACGACGGCCCCGATCCGGCCACGGCGGCGAGCTGCGGCTGCCAGTGAGCGCGGTGACAGCGCGCCGCCCAATCTACTACGGCTGGCTGATGCTGGTAGGTGTCTCGCTGGCCCAGGTTGTCTCGTGGGGTATCCTCTACTACGCCTTCAGCGTATTCGTGACCCCTATGCAAGCCGAGCTTGGCTGGACGACGGTGGAGCTGACCGGGGCCTACTCGCTGTCGCTGCTCTGCAACGGGCTGGCCGCCGTGCCGGTTGGGCGTTGGCTCGACCGGCGCGGCCCGCGTGCGCTGATGATCGCTGGCTCCATCCTCGCGGCGCTGCTGGTCGCCGCCTGGGCCGGCGTGCGCAGCTTGCCCGCGTTCTACGCGGTCATGGTCGGCATCGGCCTGGTCTCGGCGGCGGTGCTCTACGAGCCGGCCTTCGCGATCATCGCGGTCTGGTTCCGTCGCAAGCGGGCGCGCGCGCTTACCGTGCTGACGTTTTTCGGCGCCTTCGCCAGCTTCGTGTTCATCCCGCTGAGCGCCTGGCTGCTCGCAACCATTGGCTGGCGGGCGGCCCTGCTCGTGCTCGCCGGGCTTCTGGCCGTGGTCACCATCCCCATCCACGCGCTCCTGCTGCGGCGCAGGCCACAGGATCTGGGCCTGCTCCCCGACGGTGAGCCAGCGACCACCGCCGACAGGCCACACCTCCACCCGCCGGAGCTGAGCACCCTAGCGAGGGAGGCCCTCCGCGAGCGCCGGTTCTGGCTGCTGACACTCGCCTTTGCCGTAAGCACGTTCGCCGGCGTGACGATGACCGTCCACGTGATCCCCTATCTCGTGAGCTGCGGCCACAGCGCCAGCTTCGCCGCGACAGTGGCGGGGCTGTTTGGCCTGATGTCACTGCTGGGCCGCATGACGATCGGGCTGGTGGCCGACCGCTACCCGCGCCAATGGGTGACGATGGGGCTGATCGGGATGCAGATCACCGGGCTGGCGGTGCTGGCCCTCGCTGGGCGTACCATGGTGGGCGCGCTGATCTACGTGGCCCTATTCGGCGCGGGCGCGGGCACGCTGACGATCATGCGCGCGGCGCTCCTGGCCGAGCACTACGGCTCAGCGAGCTACGGCACGATTAACGGGGCGCAAAACCTGGCGCTCACTGGGGCGCGTACCATCGCCCCGGTGGGAGCCGGACTGCTGGCGACCCTGCTGGGCGGCTATATCCCGCTGCTGTGGGGAATGGCTGGCCTGCTCCTGATCGGGGCGGGGGCAGTACTCATGAGCAAGCACTCGGCAAGCATACCTTCCGCTGTGCGGGCTGATTGAGCGACAAGGGTTGGGAAAGGCGTGGAGAGGGCGCGTCCCTCCTTCAGTGCCTCAGTGGCTCAATGATGCTGCTCAGTGCGCTAGATCGACGTCGGCAGGGCGTAGGCGAACGACGGGGCGATCGGCTGGCCGACGGCGAAGCGCCCCGGGCTGAATAGCTGGATATCGACCAGCGTGGTGCGCCCGGTCAGGATCTGCTCAGAGACAAGGTCGCCGATCGCCGGGCTCAGCTTGAAGCCGTGGCCGCTCAGCCCCGCCGCGATGTGCAGGCCCGCAATCTCGCGCACCGGCCCCAGCAGCGGCTGGGCGTCCGGCGACATATCGTAGCTGCCGGTGTAGCCGCTCTGCAGGGTCGCCGCCGCCTGGCCCGGAAAGCGCCGCAGGAACCAGTCGCTCTGCGCATCGCGGTCGTGCGTATCCGGCGGGCGATCCTGCTCGACCTCCGGGTCGGCATCCCGCTGGCGCGGCGGCCCACCACCCACCAGGGTCAGCTCAGCACCCTCGGGGCGGCTGTAGGCCCCGATCACCCGGTCGATGATCACCGGGTGGATGGCCCCGAAGTCCGGCGTGCGCCGGATGATCGTGATCGTGTGGCGCTCCGGCTTCAGTGGCAGATCCACCCCCAGCGGCGCGAGCAGCGTGCGCGTGCGGTAGCCCGCTGCGACGACCACCGTGCGGGTCGCAATGTGGCCCGCGCTGGTCTCGACGCCCGTCACCCCGCCGGGGCCGACGGTGATGGCGGTCGCCGCGACCCCCAGACGCAGGCTGGCCCCAGCGCGCTGGGCGGCACGGGCGAAGCCAGCCACCGTGCCATGGGGGTCGGCATAGCCCGAGCGCGGCTCCCACGCCGCCGCGCCGACATCATCGACCGTGATCCGCGGCTCCAGGGCCGCCACCTCGGCGGGGCTCAGCACCTGCGCGTCGATGCCCACCTGCTGGTGCAGCGCGACCGTGGCCCGCAGCGACTCGACATCCTGCGGCCCGACCAGGGCCAGGAAGCCGGTGCGGCGAAACTCCGCCGTGCTCTCCGGGTCAACGATCTCGCGGAAGCGCTCGAACACGTCCAGCCCGTAGAGCGCCATGCGCGCCAGCACCTCGTGCGGGTAGTGGGTGCGGATCAGCGCGCTGGAGCGCCCGGACCCGCCGGCGGCCAGCTGCACCGCCTCAACCAGCACCACCTTCCCGGCCCCGCGCCGGGCCAGGTTCCAGGCGATGCTCGTGCCCGAGCTGCCGCCGCCGATCACCACCACATCTGCGCTATCGGTCATCGTCGTGCTCCTCCTTAAAAACCTCTCTGGTGTGCCCAGCAG
>JBAXES010000447.1:0-4194 GCA_037140315.1 Chloroflexales bacterium | reverse complement strand
GCATCAATCTGCCGAAGCCGTCCCCTGCGGACTCCACGCCAACCATAACGGGATCCCTGCCGATCGCGCCCTCGGCGTCAAGGGTCTCAGCCGCGCAGCAGCCCCTTGACGCCGGGGGCGCGACCGGCAAGGCTGACCCGGAGGTGGTGGCGGTGGAGGTCCGACTCGTACCACATTAGGCCCATCTTCCTGTCCAAAAGTGCTTGACACATTCCGCACCGCATGATGATGATGATATGCAGCCAGCATACGACTTTTCAAATGGCGTACGCGGAAAGCATGCCAAAGCTATGCGGCACGGCTATACCGTGACGGTTCATAAACTCGATGGGACAACGGAGGAGCGTGACTTTACGCTTCCCAAGGGTGTGATCGCCCTCGATCCTGACGTACAGGCATATTTTCCTGATTCAGAAGCTGTCAACCGTGCGTTACGGAGCCTGATCGATCTTATTCCGCACCAGAAAGCATCATAACTGCATTTCGCCATCCGACGGCACACCTCACCCCCGCAGAATAGCTCGGACAGCGTATGAGGCCAAAGACAAAGAAGCGAGCGGCTACAGCCGCTCGCTTCTTTTTATTCCTCCCCGAACCGATACGCGCTGGTTGCGCCGGGGCTGGAGATGCTGATTAAAGACATCGACCTGTTCTGGTAGCCCCGGCCCCGGTGCCGACCTATCCGGT
The DNA here is from genome assembly GCA_037140315.1 of Chloroflexales bacterium. Classification (GTDB taxonomy): domain Bacteria; phylum Chloroflexota; class Chloroflexia; order Chloroflexales; family Chloroflexaceae; genus Oscillochloris. The sequence goes on along the minus strand of JBAXES010000447.1, from coordinate 3,507 downwards.
TTCAACATTCAACATTCAACATTCAACATTCCTACGCCGCCGCCCCTGCGCGCAGCTCCTGGTAGGCCAGCACCACCGCGTCCTGGCGGGCGTCGGGGCTGCCCTCGTCGAGCGCGTTGGCCCGCAGGTAGCGCCGGTAGGCGTGCTCGATCGCGCAGCTCTGCCCCAGCCGCCCGTAGGCCCGCAGCAGCCAGGCCACGATCTCATCGGCGGTCTCGTCGGCGTCGAAAACCTGGGCGCACACATCGGCGCACTCGTGGTAGCGCTGCTGGTCGTAGGCGTGCTCGGCCACCCGCTCGGCGGCGATCAGGAAGCTGCCGCGCAGGTGGTCGCGCCGGGCCATGGCCCAGGGCGCGCCCTGGGCGATGTCGATCATATACGGGCCGCCGTAGAGCCGCATGGCCTGGGCGTAGAGCCCCGCCGACGCCGCCAGCCCCGCGCTCTCCTCGGTGTGGCTGGCCATGTTGAAGGTCTGCTCGAAGGCCTGCACGTCCGAGCGGTAGACCTCCGGGCTCAGCAGGCAGAACTGGTCGGCGATCGTCAGGGCCTGGACGGCGGCCTCCTCGCCGAGCAGGTCGGCGATCAGCCGGCGCAGGGCCTGCAGCGTGCGCCCGATCGTCGCCGGCGCGGCGCTGCCCCAGATCGCCGCCTCAAGCGTGGCCCGGGTCGTCCCGCGGCGCCCGCAGTGCAGCAGGTAGGCCAGCACGCCCTGCACCTTCTGCCAGCCGACCGCCCCGTGCTCCCGGCGCACCCAGGCGTCGATCTCGACCGAGTCGCCGCCGACGAAGATGCGCGTGCGACCGAGGCACTGGATGTGTACCCCGCTGAAGGGCTGGGGGTGGACTGGCAGGTCGGTGTGCTCGGCGACATACCGCAGCGCCAGGCCGGCCTGCTGGCGGATCTCGTGGTCGTCCGCGCTGAGCAGGCGCCGCAGCAGGGTCAGGCCGTGCTCGCCGTGGGTGGCGAGCAGCAGCGCACAGGCGTGACGGCGAACGTTGGGCTGGAGGTCGGTCAGCAGCGGCAGGTAGAGGTGGGCGAAGCTCGTACTACGAGTGTGCATGGCCTTCCAGGGGTGTGTTCAGGGGCGGCGCTGCCGTGCGGATTGCCTAGTGCTGCATCCGATCGGGGCCGGACAGAAACCGGTAGCGGTCGAAGCTGATCGCGACGGCGTAGCCGCCGAGCGGCTCGGGCGTCGACTGCACCACCCGCCCGCGGATGGCGACCGCCGGGGCCGGCGCGCCAACAAGCTGGCCCGCGCCGATGCGGATCATGATCAGCAGCGCAGTCCCCGGTCGTAGGCTGCGGCCAAGCCGCAGCAAGAGGCTGTGGGCGCGCAGGTCGTCGAGGGTGACATCTTCCACAAAGCGGCTGCCGTCCTGATCCCGGCCGCGGGCTGCGGTCGGGAAGGGTGGCGCGATCAGCGCCGGGCCGCGCGCATCCCGCGGGCCGCAGCTCTCGCTCGTAGTGGTGGTGCAGCACTCGCTCATCGGGAGCCTGTCACTACAACGATCACACGTCAATGATTAGTGATTGTGGGTGCGATGTACTATTGATTTTGATATCACCTTGGCGAGTTCCAGCATACTAAAAAATAACAGGTTACGCACTGCATTATGCGCCGGTGCTCGCTTGCGCTTTGTGCCCAATCTTTCGCCCCCGGAAAGACTCTATAGGCCCGAATAGTCGGCACATTTGTGCCTCCCGACGGCAGCCGGGGCGCGCTATAACCAGAGCAGGAACAACCCGCGTATCCGGAGCATAGAATGCCCGCTATGCCCACGTCACTGGACGACATATCCAGCGCCAGCCCGGATGTGGACGGCAGCAGCCACTTCGCGATCTTCACGGCCGACAGCAGCGACTTCGGCCCGCCCGGCACCCCGCTCGCCGGGAGCTACGAGTATCAGGTCACCATGCTCGACCAGCAGGGGCAGGGCTGGACGATCCTCGCCCGCTTCACGATCGCGCCGTGAGCGAGGGTGTGGGAGCGCCTCGCTCTGCCACAAGAGATCGCAATAGGCACGGTGAGGGTGTGGGAGAGCGAAGCCCTCCCACAAACAAACTGGCTCTGCGGCGGCGCGGCGTACCGCGCCGCCGCAGAGCCAGTGCGGCATGTGCCCGCTGGGCACACCGATAGAGGCCCGCTCGCCTACTGCGGCAGTGCCGCCAGCCCGTTGCGGAAGGCGTAGATCAGCAGCTCGAGGCGGTGCTCGACCTCGAGCTTGGCGAAGATCGAGGTCAGGTGGTGGCGCACGGTGGTCTCGCTGAGCGACAGGCGCTGGGCGATGGCCCGGTTCTGCAGGCCCTCGCAGACCAGCCCGATCACCGTGCGCTCGCGCTCGGTGAGCGACATGATCTTCGCCAGCTCGGGGTCGACACTCGCGGCCCCGCGGGCGCGCGACAGCTCGCCGACCACGTTGGCCACCAGGGCGGGGTCGAGCCAGGCCTGGCCGATATGCACCCGCTCGATCGCCTGGATCAGCGTCTCTAGGGGCTGCGCCTTGAGCACCAGGCCGATCGCCCCCAGCATCACCGCCCGGTGGTGCATGGACTCGTCGCGCAGCCCGGTGAGCACCAGGATGTTCGCCCCGGGCACCTGGCTGCGCAGCTCGGCGATCAGATCGAGGCCGCTCTCGTCGCCCAGCTCAAGGTCGAGCACGATCACGTCCGGCTGCGCGATCGCCGCGCGCTCCAGAGTCTCGGCGCACGAGCCGGTCTCGCCGACGACCTTCAGCCCCGGCTGCTGCTCGATCAGAACCCGCAGCCCGAGGCGCATCAGCTGGTGGTCATCAACCAGCAGGATTCGAATTGGTTTTTTTAACTCGTTATTCACTTCGGCCCCCTACAGTGGTAGCCGTCGACCGTTTTTTTTGTGAGCGAGCGCACGTACAATTTGTAATCTAGAAATGTCTTCACAAGCACTCACTATACCACAGCGAGATCCAATACATACGGTATCAGCGCCAGTAGTTTACGCCCCTGTGCTACAATGGCCGGCGCAATGCAACTCTCCGCCGCCATCATCGCCCGCGACGAGGCCCGCCACATCGCCGGGTGCATCGACAGCCTCGCCGGCCTCGCCGATGAGGTCGTTGTCCTGCTGGACGACCGCACCCGCGACGCCACCGCCGCCGTGTGCGCGGCCCGCGGGGCCCGCGTGCTCCGCGAGCCCTGGCGCGGCTTCCCCGCCCAGCGCAACCGCGCCCTGGATGTCTGCCGCGGGCCCTGGGTGCTCTTCATCGACGCCGATGAGCGCGTGGAGCCGGACCTGGCCGCCGAGATCCGCCAGGCGATCGCCGGCCCCGCCGCCGCCGCCGGCTACTGGATCCCGCGCCACAATATCTTCTTCGGCCAGACGCTGCGCGGCGGCGGCTGGTACCCCGACCGCCAGCTGCGCCTGCTGCGCCGCGCGGACGCCCGCTACGACGAGGGCCGCCTCGTCCACGAGTTCGCCCAGCTGCGCGGCCCGGCCGGCACCCTGCGCGGCCACCTCACCCACCATAATAT
>JBAXES010000446.1:0-4202 GCA_037140315.1 Chloroflexales bacterium | reverse complement strand
GCACCGATTTCTGGCCGCCCGTGGCGTAAGCGCGCGTGAGCTTGAGCGCGGCGCCCCACAGGATCTGCACGTCGCCATAGCCGGAGCTGACTGCGTTGACTTCAAGGATGCCCATAGCGTACTCCTCCCGGTGGGGGCGCGGGGGCGGCGAAGCCGCCCCCGCATACTTTTTTTGTTGGGTGTGCGTTACGCCCCGCAGCGGGGGCTTGGGGGCCGCAGGCCCTCGGAATTTCTTGTCTTTTTGGCGAAATGTGCCAGCTTTGCTGGCACATTTCGCCAAAACAATGCAGGTTTTTAGGCACCAGCCCTAATGACCCTCGGCCACAGGCGCGCTGCCCAGGTACGCCTCGATCACCTTCGGGTCGTTGGCGACCTGCGCCGGGGTGCCCTCGGCGATCAGGCGGCCGTACTCGAGCACCACAATGCGGTCGGAGACGTTCATGATCGCGTGCATCACGTGCTCGATCATGAAGATCGTGACGCCCTGGTCGCGGATCTGGCGCACGGTCTCGACCATCGCCGCGATCTCGACCGGGTTGAGGCCGGCCAGCACCTCGTCGAGCAGCAGCAGCACGGGGCGGGCGGCCAGCGCGCGGGCCATCTCAAGGCGCTTCTTCTGGGCCACGTTGAGGCTGCCGGCCAGCTGGCTGGCCCGCGCCTCCAGGCCTACGAAGGCCAGGGTCTGCTCGGCGATGGCTGCGGCCTCGCCCAGCTGGTGCTGCTCGTGGCCGAAGCAGGCGCCGACCATCACATTCTCGCGCACGGTCAGCTCGTTGAGCGGGCGGACGATCTGGTGCGTGCGGGCCAGGCCCATGTGCGACAGATCGTAGGGCTTCTTGCCCATCACGTCCTGGCCGCAGAAGCGCACCGTGCCGGACGAGGGCTGGTAGACGCCGTTGATCACATTGAAGAGGGTGGTCTTTCCGGCGCCGTTCGGCCCCAGCAGGCCCAGGATCTCGCCCTGGGGCAGGTTGATCGTCACATCGCTGAGGGCCTTAAGCCCGCCGAAGGCGAGGGAGACGCTGTTCAGCTCTAGCAGCATAGGGGTTTTCTCGTGGCGGCCCGCGTCAGACAAGCAGCTTGCGCAGGGCCGGCACCTTGCGCCGGATCAGGCCCACGATCCCGGTGGGGATGAAGAGCACGATCAGCAGCAGCATCACGCCGGCGATCGCCAGCTGGAGATCCTTCACCAGGGGGTTGGTCAGCAGGAAGCCGCGCAGCCGCTGGTAGCCCGCTGCGCCGAGCACCGCGCCGAGCACTGTGCCCTGGCCGCCCAGCATGACCATGACGATCGTCTCGATCGAGAACTGGAGCCGGAAGGCGTCGGCCGGCTCGATGTTGCCGTTCTTGAAGAAGAAGATCACGCCGACGATGCCGGGGATGATCGCCGAGATCACGTAGGCCCAGGTCTTGGCGCGCGGCGTGATTACGCCCATCACCTCGGCGGCATCCTCGTCCTCGCGGATGGCCATCAGGCCCAGGCCGAACTTGCTGGTCTTGACGGCGTAGCTAAGCAGGATGCTGGCCAGGGTGATGGCTAGCAGCAGCCCGTAGGCCAGCCAGAGAGCGTTGGCCGCGCCGCCGTAGCCGTTGTAGACGGTGAACTTGAGCGAGATGCCCGTGGCGCCGCCGAAGGGGGCAAAGTTGTTCACGAAGGCCCGCACCGCCTCGTTGACGCCGATGGTGGCCAGGGCGAAGTAGGCGCCGCGCAGGCGCAGGATGGCCGCGCCGAGGCCGTAGGCCAGCAGGCCCGCCGCCAGCCCGCCCAGCGGCATGGCCGCCCACAGCGGCGCGCCCATGCTGAGCGCCAGCATCCCCACGTAGCCGCCCAGGCCGAAGAAGACCACGTGGCCGAAGCTGACGTACCCGGTGAAGCCCAGGATGATGTTCAGGCTGCTCGCCAGCCCAATCGATAGCAGGGTGGTAAAGAGCGACTCGCGCAGGCTGGCCTGCCCGGTCGCCAGGGGCCAGGCGCCAACGGCGGCGACGGCCAGGAGGGTCAGCCAGAGGCCCGGGCTTGTCCAGCGCACAAGCTGGAGCCGGCTCGCGGCCGAGGGGCCGCGCAGGGTGTCGCTGGCAGATTTCATCGCTTCGCACCCAGGATCCCGCTGGGGCGTACCAGCAGGATGATCACGAACAGCAGGAACTCGAGCACCGGCACCCATGTGGTCGGCATTATGATCGGGATGAGGCCCTCAAGCAGGCCGAGGATTAGGCCGCCCACCAGAGCGCCGAGCGGGTTGCCCAGGCCGCCCATCACGCCGATCACAAAGCTCTTGAGCTGGTAGGTCTCGCCCGAGAGGATGGTGAAGGGGAAGAAGGTGGCGATCAGGCCGCCGGCGGTGGTCGCCAGCAAGGCCCCCAGGCCGAAGCTGAGGGCCAGGATGCGCGTGCTGTCGATGCCCATCAGCTCGGCGGCAGCCCGGTTGCTCGACACGGCGCGGATGTGCTTGCCGGGCCGGGTCCGGTAGAGGAACACGTAGAGCGTGCCGGTGATCACGACCGAGGCCAGGGCGGCGATCAGCCGCGTGTTCTGCACCATGACCGACCCCAGGCTGAAGCTGCCCAGGCTAAAGTCGACATTGCGCGGCGAGGTGCTGAAGAGGGTGGTGCCGATGCCGATGATGATCATATTCACGGCGAAGGTCGCCAGCAGCGTGCTCAGCTGCGGCGCGTTAATCACCCGGTGCAGCGCGATGTAGTAGATGCCCATGCCCGCCAGCAGGCCGCAGCCCGCCACCAGGAGCACCCCGATGTAGGGGTTCAGGCCGGCGCTGAACAGGCCGTAGACCCCGAACATGCCGAGCGCGATCAGCGCGCCGTGGGCCAGGTTGGTCACGCGCATCACGCCCCAGATCAGGGTCAGGCCCATCGCGGCCAGGCCGTAGACCGAGCCGATCAGCAGCCCGTCGACCAGCGAGGCGAGCAGGAAGTCCATAGGTCGCTCCTTAGCAGGGGCTTGTTTTTTTGTTGTTTTGGCGAACGGTGCCAGCGAAGCTGGCACCGTTCGCCAAAACAACCCGGGCTTTTAGGGCGGCGGCCCTACCTGATCGGGTAGAGCAGCTTGGCCGTCGCGGCGTCGGCGGGCCAGACGACCTGCTTCCCGAGCTTGCCGGCGGCGCCCTGCCACTGGATGTAGACCATCTCGTGGCCGACCTGCAGGCCGTGGGAATCGGCGCTGGTGTCAAACTTAATGTCGCCGAAGAAGGTCAGCAGGTTCAGCTTGTCGAGGGCGGCCTTGACCGCCTTGGTGTCGACGCTGCCGGCCTGCTCGATAGCCCGCTGGAGGGCCAGCCCCGCCGCGTAGCCGCCGGCCGCGTGGTAGCTGGGCTCATCGCCGTAGGCCTTCTTGTATGCCTCGACGAAGGCGGCGCTGTCGGGGCCGATCCACGCGGTGCCGAGCTTGGTGGCGGCCTCCTGGCTGGAGGTGGCCTGGGGCTCCCACTGGCTCGGGCCTACCGTGCCGAGGGCGGCATCGCCCAGCTCGGCGAAGCTCGGCTCGGGCGGGGCGACCAGCAGGGCCAGGTACTTCACTGGCACCTGCTTCTCGAAGAGCTGCTTGGCGAAGGTGCTGCCGTCCTGGAAGTGGCCGCCGCCGAGGATGGCCTCGGGCTTGGCCTGGATGATCTTGTTGATGAAGGGGGCGAAGTCGCTGGTGCCGCTGTCGTAGCCCTCGTAGAGGACGACCTCGTAGCCCTTGCCCTCGGCGTAGGCCTTGACCGCATCGCCCACGCTGGTCGAGAACTTATCATTCTCGTGGACGATCGCCAGCTTCTTGAGCGTCGGGTCCTGCTGGGCCAGCAGGTCCACGGCGCCGGTCAGGTAGCGGCTGGCGGGCGTGTAGAGCTGGTAGACCAGGGTGTAGCCCTTCTTATAGGTCGCGTCGTCGGCCGCGCCGGTGGTGATCATGATCTTGCCGTACTGCTCGGCGATCACTGCGGCGGCGTCGGCCAGGCCGCTTGAGTAGGGGCTGACCATAAAGTCGGCGTTGTCCTCGGTGGCGAGACGCGTGTATAGCTCTTGCACCCGGTCCTTGTTGCTCTCGTCGTCGTACGACTTGGGCGCGAAGGTGATCGTTGTGCCGTCGCTTAGCTTCACGCCGCCGGCCGCGTTGACCTGGTCCATCCAGAGCTTGAGGCCATTCTGCTGGCGCACCGACTCGACGTTGAGCTTGCCGCTCAGCGAGGCGGTGTAGCCGATGG
>JBAXES010000445.1:0-4204 GCA_037140315.1 Chloroflexales bacterium | reverse complement strand
GTTCTTCGCCGGCGGCTTCGGCGACGACTACATCAAGTACACCGGCACGCTGGTCGAGAAGGCCCACCCGGACGTGAAGGTCAAGATCCAGAGCGTCCAGAAGGTCACCGAGGCGCTCCAGCCGCGCTTTATCGCCGGCACCCCGCCCGATGTGGTGGACAACTCAGGAGCCGGCCTCATCCCGATGGCCGACCTGATCGCCGAGGATCAGCTGCTCGACCTGGCCCCGCTGCTGGCCGCGCCCTCGTGGGATACTGCGGGCAAGACTTTTGGCGAGACGCTCTTCCCCGGCTCGCAGAACAACGCGATCTTCGGCGGCAAGCAGTACGGCATCAACATCGCCTACACCATCTCGGGCCTTTGGTACTCCAAGCCCGGCTTCGCGGCGGCCGGCTACACCTACCCCAAGACCTGGGACGAGATGCTCAAGCTCTGCGAGCAGATCAAGAAGGACGGCAAGGCCTCGCCCTGGACCTACCAGGGCAAGTACCCCTACTACGTCTGGGGCATCGTCTGGAACATGCTGGTCTACTACGCCGGCGGCGACGATGTGATCAAGAAGCTCGACAACCTGGAGCCGAAGGCCTGGAGCGACCCGGCCATCCTGCGGGCCACCGAGGATCTGTACCAGCTCTGGGACAAGGGCTACATCATGCCCGGCACCGCCGGCCTGACCCACACCGAGTCGCAGACCGAGTGGCTGAAGGGCAAGGCCACCTTCATCCCCTGCGGCAACTGGCTTGAGAACGAGATGAAGACGACCACCCCGGCCGACTTCAACATGACCGTCGCCAACATCCCCGGCTACGCCGACGGCAAGGGTGACCAGAACGCGGTGAACGCGATCGGTGGCGAAACCTTCATCGTGCCGGCCAAGGCCAAGAACGCGGCCGGCGGTATGGAGTATCTGCGGGCCCTGCTCTCTAGGGACTCGGCCAAGTACTTCGCCGAGAACGTGCGCGCGATCATGCCGGTGGTCGGCGGCACCGAGGGGGCCAAGCTCTCCGAGGGCATGAAGGCCGGCGTGGCCCTGGCGACCGCCTCCAAGGGCGTCGCCATCAACATGAACTTCACCACCTGGTACAGCACGATCAACAAGGAGATCGAGCAGCGCACCGGCGAGCTGATGACCGGCACGATCAAGCCGGCCGAGTTCATCAGCGCCATGCAGAAGAAGGCCGACGAGGTCGCGGCCGACCCGGACATCAAGAAGTTCACGCGCTAGGCCCGCCGTGAGGGTGTGGGGGCGGCGAAGCCGCCCCCACGAAACGCTGATGGTGCTGCGGCGCGGCTACGCCGCGCCGCAGCACCATCAATGCCGCATGTGCCTGCCTTAGGGCGGCAGCCCTAACGAGGAGGAACCCCGGATGGACCGTGGTAAGAATGGACTGATTGTCTCATTCCTGGCCTTGCCCGTCGCGCTGTACACGCTCTTTGTGCTCATCCCCTACTTCTCGGCCCTGATATTCGCCTTCACCCGCTGGAGCGGCCTGTCGATGAACATTCGCTTTAACGGCGTCAACAACTTCATCAAGCTGTACGCCGACAGCAAGTTCTGGAGCGCGCTCTCGCACAACGCAACCGCACTCCTCATCCTCCCTCCGGTGATCATCAGCATCGCGCTCTTCTTCGCATTTTTGTTCACCCAGGGTAAGGGGGTCGTGTTCGCGCGCTTCTTCCGGATCACCTTCTTCTTCCCGCAGGTGATGTCGGTGGTGGTGGTGGCGGTGCTGTGGAGCTTCATCTACCACCCGACGATCGGGCTGCTGAACGCGCTCCTGGGCGCGGTCGGGCTGACCCAGTTCGCCAGCTTCCCCTGGCTTGGCGACCGCGGCACGGTGTTCGGCGCGGTGCTGGCGATGGTGGTCTGGCAGTCGGTCGGGTTCTACATGGTGCTGTTCGTCGCCGGCATGCAGAGCATCCCGATCGACTACTACGAGGCCGCCAAGATCGACGGGGCCAACTCGTGGACGATGTTCTGGAACGTGACCGTGCCGCTGCTCTGGGACACCATCCGCACCGCGATCATCTTCCTGGCGATCGGCGCGATGGACTTGTTCGCCCAGGTGACGGTGATGACCAATGGCACCGGCGGGCCGAGCCGAGCCGCCGACGTGGTGCCGACCTACCTGTACTCAACCGCGTTTAGCGACGGCCAGTTTGGCTACGCCACGGCCATGGGGCTGGTGCTGCTGGTGCTGGTGCTGGCGCTGTCGATCATCAGCCTGCGTTTCACCGCCCGCGAGACGATGGAATACTGAGGAGGAGCGAACCATGGCCAGTGTAACCTCCAGCCAGAAGGCGGCCGCGTCGGCCGCCCGGCCCGTCTCGATCGGCGGCGTCGTTGCCAAGGTGCTGATCTATATCATCCTGGGCGTCTGGACGCTGATCGTCGCCTTCCCGATGCTGTGGGCGATCATGACCTCGTTCAAGACCGACAAGGAGATCTTCTTCAGCCCGTGGGCGCTGCCCGCCAGGCCGATCTTCGACAACTTCGTCCGCGCCTGGAACACCGCGCGGCTCGGCGAGTACTTCGTCAACACGCTGATCATCGTGATCCCGTCGCTGTTCCTGACCCTGCTGCTCTCGTCGATGGCGGCCTACGTGCTGGCGCGCTTCGAGTTCCGCGGGCGCAACCTGATCACCTACATGTTTCTGGTCGGCATGATCTTCCCGCTGTTCCTGGCGCTGGTGCCGCTCTACTTCGTGACGAAGACCCTGGGCCTGCTCGACACCTACTACGGGCTGATCCTGGTCTATGTGGCGTTCTCGCTCTCGTTCACGATCTTCTTCCTGACCAACTTCTTCCGCACGCTGCCCAAGGAGCTGGGCGAGGCGGCGACGATCGACGGCGCGAGCCAGTACGATATCTTCTTTCGGATCTACCTGCCGCTGGCCAAGCCCGGGCTGATCACCATGGGGATCTTCAACTTCCTCGGCCAGTGGAACCAGTACATCCTGCCAAACACGCTAATGATCACCAACGAGGATAAGAATACCCACTATGTGCTCTCGCAGGGCCTCTACTACCTGCAGGCCAAGCAGTTCTACGGCAGTGACTGGAGCGGGCTGTTCGCGGCGGTGGTGATCGTGATGATCCCGACCCTGGTGATCTACCTGATCTTCAACGACCAGATCGAGCAGGGCATGACCGCCGGCGCGGTGAAGGGCTAGACACACCCATGAGCCTTGAGCGCGCCGCCGGCGAGAAGCTGCTGATCTGGTTCGACGGCTCGGAGGCCCCGGATGAGCTGCTGGGCCTGCTCCGCGAGCGCCCCATCGGCGGCGTGACCCTCTTCCGCCACCTGAACGGCGGCGCGCCGGCCCAGGTGCGCGCCCTGACCGCCGCGCTCCAGCGTGCGGCCCGGGCCGACGGGCGCCCGCCGCTGCTGATCTGCGCCGACCAGGAGGGCGGCCAGCTGCAGGCGATCGGCGGCTGCACCGCCTTCCCTGGCAACATGGCCCTGGGGGCCACCGGCGACGCCGACCTGGCCCGGCGCGTGGGTGCGGCCATGGGCGCCGAGCTGGCCGCCGTGGGCGTGAATGTGAACTACGCCCCCGCCTGCGACGTGAACCTGAACCCGCGCAACCCGGTGATCGGCACGCGCTCCTTCGGCGCGGGCCCGGCCATGGTCGCCCGCCTTTCCGCCGCTGTGGTCGATGGCCTCCAGGGCGCCGGCGTCGCCGCCGTGGCCAAGCACTTCCCCGGCCACGGCGACACCGCGCAGGACTCGCACCACGCCCTGGCCGCCCTGCCCCACACCCGCGCCCGGCTGGACGCCGTGGAGCTGCCACCCTTCGTCGCCGCCATCGCGGCGGGCGCGCGCCTGGTGATGACCGCCCACCTGGCCCTGCCGGCGATCACTGGCGACCCGCGCCTGCCGGCGACCCTGGCCCCCCAGGTGCTGCGCGGCCTGCTGCGCGATGAGCTGGGCTTCGGCGGGGTGGTGGTGAGCGATGCGATGAATATGGACGGGCTGAGCGCGGGCGGCGCGCTCGGGGAGAACGCGGTGCGCGCCGCCGCCGCCGGGGTGGACCTGCTGCTGCTCGCGCCGCCCAACGACCGCCCGGAGGCCTACGCGGCCCTGCTGGCCGCCGTCGGTGACGGGCGGCTCAGCGCCGACGAGCTGCGCGCGTCGGCCGGGCGTGTGCGGGCGCTGAAGGGCTGGCTGGCCGAGCAGGGTCAGCCCGCCCTCAGCGTGAT
>JBAXES010000444.1:0-4209 GCA_037140315.1 Chloroflexales bacterium | reverse complement strand
GCTCTAGCCTGACGCTCGTGCCCGCGATCTGCTCAGCGTGCCAGACTGCCCCGGCGGCGTTGAAGGGGAGCTTGGCGGCGAAGGGCGCCGACAGGAAGGTCCCGGCAAGCTGATCCTCAGCGAGGCGCAGCTCGCCCCCATCGTTGTTGGTGATCAGCAGGCCGCTAGCGTTGCCAGCCTCCCACTGGTCGACATCGCTCAGCTGCCAGGAGTCGACCCGCGTCTGCGGTGCCGGCTGCGCACGGGCGGGCGGAGCGACGGAGAGCAGGGCGGCGACGAGCACGAGGGCGAGAGCGTGCGAGAGGGCGGCGCTTCGGCTCATGGGCTTCCTTGTCTCTATCAGGAGAGAGGGCCTTACTTCGTTGGCCTCACGGCGCCGTTAAAGGCCCCGCGGTAAGAGTTTGACGAGTCGTAGAGCATCCAGCCGTCGATCTGGTCGAACGACTCGGTGGCATCGATCTGAGCGCGCACCTGCGGGGGGCCATACTGCACCACCTTGTAGGCCCAGGGGTCAGTGTGATCCTGGAGCCAGGGCCGCAGGCGGGCGTACTGACCCTGGATCTGCGCCATCCCGGCGGCGTTGGCGGCCTTGAGCACGGCGGCAGGCTCGTCGACCGGCGAGTCCAGACCGAAGGCACCGGGCCACCAGAGCGAGGGATAGGCCATCGGGGCGATGTAGTCGGCGTAGGCCCCCATGCGCTTGATATCCTGAGCGATGGTCATCGAGGGGCCGAGCACCACGCGCCCGAACACATCGACAGACATATACGCCCCGGCGCCGTTGATCGCGCGGTGGGCCTGCTGCATAAAGCCGGTCAGCACATCGAACATATGATCCGGGTTCGTCACTGGGTCGATCGGCTCAGAGAACTGGAGTGAGTCGCGAAAGCTGGCCTTATCACCATACCAGTCGGGGAAGCGGATATAGTCGTAGTTAACCTCGTCGAAGCCCATCATCGCGGCCTCAACGCCCAGCTGGACATTGTAGTCCCAGATATTATGGTTCGTCGGGTCAAGATAGACATAGCGAATGCCAGGGCCGGGGTAGTCGGCGTAGACCTCACCGGTACCCTTCTTGTGGACCGTCCAGTCGGGCCGGGCGTCGGCCAGGGCGTTATCGTGCGAGAAGAGCTGCACGCGTGCGATGGTGTAGATGCCCTTAGCCCTGAGCTTCTGCACCAGGCCCTTCATATCGATATAGTCTTTCGCGAGGCCGAGCTCCTTAGCCAGGGGCACCTGCGAGTTATAGTAGACGGTGCCCAGGTCATCGCGCAGATCGCTCTTTAGGTCGATGATGATCGTGTTCAGCTCGGTGGTGTCGATCAGGTCGATATACTCCTGGAGAGCCTTCGACGAGCTAGCCACGGCGGCGGTGACATAGAGGGCCTTGATGGTGAAGCGGTCGAGGGCGATCTCACTCGGCAGGTTGCCGGTCTTGATCTCGATCACCTGCTTGGCATAGCCAGGCGAGAGCACCTGGAGATAGCCCTGCTCGGGGACGCCCTTGAGGGTAAAGCTGCCGTCGCCGCTGCCCTTTATCTGGACGTAGGCCACATCGGTGCCGGGGAGCGTGGCGGTGGCGATCAGAGTCGCGTTGGTGATCGGCTTACCGGTAGCCTTATCGATCAGGCGACCACGAAGGGTGTCGGGGCGCAGCACCGAGTCGAGGCTGGTGGTGCGGCCGATCTCCTCAGAGAGCGGGGCGTAGCCAGCGGCGCTGATCTCGACGGTCTTCTCGCCCTCGGCGATATCCTTGACCTTATAGCGGCCCTCGGCGTCGGTGGTAGCGTGGGCCGCTCCCACCTTCACCGCCGCACTGGGGACCGGCTTGCCGCTGAAGCGGTCGGTCACCTGACCGCTAAGCACGTTGGGGTGCAAGGCGAGGTCGCGGCTTGTGATACGGCGTAGATCCTGCTTGACCGGGGTGTAGTCAGGGGCGCTCGCCTGGAGGGTAAACTGCTCGGGCACACCATCGAAGGCGTAGCTGCCATCGGCGGCGCTGCTTGTGCGCAGCGTGTGGCTGATATCCACCGTGATCGCCAGGCTCACCCCGGACAGCGGCTGGCCAGAGAGGGTGTCGCTCACCACACCGCGCAGGATGTTGGGGCGCAGAGCGGTGTTGAGAGTGATCGTCATGGTACCGCTCTGGGCGATCTGCGGCTGCGACTGCAGGGGCAGCGCCACCGGCTCATAGTTTGGCGCCGTTACAGCCAAGGTGTCCGTCTTGCGCCAGCTCGGCGTCTTAAACACGCCGTTAGCGTCGGTGCTCACCGTCGTATCGCCGATCTGCACGCTGGCCGCGCCGATCGGCGCACCGGTGTAGGCGTCCTTCACCGTGCCGGTAAGAACGGCGTCGGGGGCCGCACATGCGGCGAGGGTGGCGGCAAGCAGCAGTATGAGAAAGGCGGCGGCAGGCCGCAGGAGCGCGCGCTGGGGAGAGCCCATAGGGTTCAGTCGGAGCATAGACCATTCCTCAGGAGGATCCTTGAGTGCCATTGGTAGATTTAGCGCGCATGATAAAATTTTTACAGCACATTGTCAAGCCATTTGGCTTTTCCGTTACATGTGAGGGGCATGTGTCAGGGGATTTGGGGCCAATGCACCATAACGACCCCGGCGCCGACGCGCTAGCTCTGGGGAGGGGAGGAGGCAGACAGAGAGGCCGGCGCTAAGCGCCGGCCTCTCTGCGTGCGATGCTAGAACTTGACCTGGAAGGCGGACTTGCCGGCGTACTTCGCGGCGGCGCCGAGCTCCTCCTCGATACGCAGGAGCTGGTTGTACTTGGCGACGCGGTCGGTGCGTGCGGGGGCACCGGTCTTGATCTGACCGGCGTTAGTGGCGACCACCAGGTCAGCGATGGTGACATCCTCGCTCTCGCCGGAGCGGTGCGAGACAACCGCCGTCCAGCTATTGCGCTGGGCCAGCTGGATGGCCGAGAGGGTCTCGGTGAGGCTGCCGATCTGGTTGAGCTTGATCAGGATGGAGTTGGCGGCGTTGGCGTCGATCGCCTTCTGCAGGCGAGTAACGTTCGTAACCAGGAAGTCATCGCCGACGAGCTGCACCTTGTGGCCAAGCTTCTCGCGCAGGAGCTTCCAGCCCTCCCAGTCATCCTCAGCCAGGCCGTCCTCGAGCGAGATCAGCGGGTAGCGGCTAGCGATATCAACCCAGTAGTCGACCATCTGGGCGCTCGTGAGCACCTGGTTGTCGCGGATGAGATGGTACTTACCGTCCTTATAGATCTCGGTGGTGGCCGGGTCCATAGCCAGCATCACCTGCTCGCCGGGCTTATAGCCGGCCTTCTCGATCGCCTCCATGATCACCTGGAGCGGGGCCTCGTTGCTCGGCAGGCTGGGGGCGAAGCCACCCTCATCGCCGACGGTGGTAGTCAGGCCGCGGGCGTGGAGCACCTTCTTGAGGCTCTGATAGATCTCGGAGCCCCAGCGCAAGCCCTCGCGGAAGCTCTCGGCGCCCACCGGCATCACCATGAACTCCTGGAAGTCGGTGGAGTTGGTGGCGTGCTGGCCGCCGTTCATAATGTTCATCATCGGCACAGGCAGCGTGTGGGCGAAGACCCCGCCGAGGTAGCGGTAGAGCGGCAGGCCGAAGGCAGCGGCGGCGGCCTTAGAGGTGGCGAGGGAGACGCCGAGGATGGCGTTAGCGCCGAGTCGGCCCTTGTTGGCGGTGCCGTCGAGAGCGAGCAACTCCTGGTCGATGCCGATCTGGTCGACGGCATCGAGGCCCTCCAGGGCCTCGGCGATATCGCTGTTGACGAACTCTACCGCCTTGAGCGTACCCTTGCCGCCGTAGCGGGCCTTATCGCCATCGCGCAGCTCCAGGGCCTCGTGGGCGCCGGTGGAGGCGCCGCTGGGCACGATCGCCCGGCCGACATCCCCGCTCTCCAGGCGCACATCCACCTCAACCGTCGGGTTCCCGCGCGAGTCAAGGACCTCACGGGCAATAATTTCCTCGATCAGCGTCGACATAATTCCTCCGATGCATTAGCCTGACATATGGGCGTTACGGCATCGTGCCGCCGCCGCCGGCTATCGGCGACCGCCAGTATAGCATAGACTAACCTCCGGATCGCGAACGACGCGAACGAGGATCAGGGCTGGTGCAAAGTCACCTCCCGGAGGGGGTGTGGGGGCGGCGAAGCCGCCCCCACGTTATTTTTTTGTCAGGTTTGGGCGGCTTCGCCGCCCAAACCTG
>JBAXES010000443.1:0-4210 GCA_037140315.1 Chloroflexales bacterium | reverse complement strand
AAAGCTGCGGCCGCCGATCGTCCAGTCGCCGATCGTGCCGGTAGGCCGCGATGAGATCGTCCCGACCCACTCAGACCCGTCCGAGGCGCTGGCGGCGAGGGGGATCAACAAACCGAGTAAGGCAATGGTGAGAATGGCTGTAGAGATGGAGCGATGTCGCATAATGAGAGACGATGCCTCCTTGGCGTTAGCGCACAGCTGCCACACGGCAGCTGCTATGTCGGGTTGTTGGGGCGTCCCCAGGCCTGTGTGCCGTTCGGGTGTAGACCTCCTTCCTCGCGCAACAATAGTGGGTGTGCTGGCCGATCCTTGCACACCCACTATATTCAGAAAATATTAAGATCTCCTCGGAATGTGAGGATAGTATTTTTAGGGTTTTCTAATCCAGGGATGTGCGGTGAGGGTGTGGGAGAGCCTCGCTCTCACATAAAAAAAACAGGTGCTGCGGTGGCGGGGCTACGCCGCGCCACCGCAGCACCAGTGCAGCATATGCCTGCTGGGCACACACTTCGCATCTTTCGCAATCCAGACCTCACACTGGCATAAAGGCCAGACTGAAGCGCAGCTGGTTTGCGTCCAGACGCTGCACGTGCCAGATCCCGCAGGTGGGCGCGGGGTTGTCGCCGGCGTAGCTATGACTGCGCAGATCGATCTTGTCCTTGCTCAGCTCGAGCAGAGCGGCGCGGATCGGCGACCCGTGCGATACGAAAGCCACCCGCGCGTACGGCGAGTCCTCGGCGGCGGACAGCAGATCGCGCACCCGCACACGCACCGCGTCAAAATCCTCGCCGGGGCCGTGCTCCTGGAGCAGGGCCGTGAGCGTCACCGGCAGGCCGAGTACATCTGCCAGCACCTCGGCCGTCTGTGTGGCGCGGGCGAAGGGCGAGGCCAAAATATGCTCGACGCCCGCATGAGCCAAAAATACCGCCGCCTGACGCGCCTCGGCCCGCCCGCGCTCCAGAAGGTCGGGGCCGGGCAGCGTGTTGTAAGAGATAGCCTTGCTCCGATCGGGCATGCCGTGACGGATGAGATAGATATCGCTGAACAATAGTGAAAGACTCCTTACTTCATCGTTTCGCGCCTTCGCGTTCGGGTCTTCCGCCGCATTTCGCGTTTTCCGCGATCCAGACGCATCTAAAGAAAGGTAGCACGCCCGCACGCCACGTGTCAACGCAGGGCCAGCAAATTGACGCGCCGCAGAGCAACATTTACAATGCGGGCTACAGCAACTCGTATGGACTCATGCGGCGGCCCCTGCTCCGCGAAACAGCGATACATCCCCGTCGCGGCCGCCCTGGCCGCGGCAAGCAGCGAGTAAAGGATTGTGCGATGCGGCTGATACTCTATCTCGGCAAGGGCGGCGTCGGCAAAACAACAACGGCAGCAGCCACTGCGGTGCGGGCCACTGAGCTGGGCTACCGCACGCTAGTGGTGAGCACCGATGTAGCCCACAGCCTTGCTGACGCCCTCGACGCGCCCCTCGGCGCGTTGCCCACCCAGCTCTCCGACAAGCTCTGGGGCCAAGAGATCAATGTGCTGGAAGAGGTTCGCGAGCACTGGGGCCAGCTGCGCGGCTACCTGTCTACCCTGCTACGCCGCCGCGGCGTCGATGAGGTGGCCGCCGAGGAGCTGGCGATCATCCCCGGCATGGAGGAGGTTGTCAGCCTCCTGCACATCCGCCGCCAGGCCAAAGAGGGCAACTTCGACGTGGTCGTGGTGGACGCCGCCCCCACCGGCGAGACGGTGCGCCTGCTCACCATGCCCGAGACGTTCCAGTGGTACGCCGCCCGAGTCATGGACTGGGAGCCCGGCACGCTGAAGATCGCCCGCCCACTGGTCAAGGCGCTTATGCCTGCCGCCGATATGTTCGAGACGATCGAGCGCCTCACCAAGGGCGTCGAGGCCCTGCGCGACACCCTGACCGACGCGACAGTCAGCTCCTACCGCCTCGTGGTCAACCCCGAGCGCATGGTGATCAAGGAGGCCCAGCGCGCCGCCACCTACCTGTCCCTCTTCGGCTACCCGGTGGACGGCGTGGTGCTCAACCGTGTCCTGCCGGTCGAGTCGGCCGAGGGCGAGTTTATGAAGGAGCTGGCCCGCATCCAGCAGGGCTACCGTAAGCAGGTCTACGACCTCTTCCAGCCCCTGCCGATCTGGGAGGGCCCGCACTACGCCCGCGACCTCGCCGGGCTCAAGGATCTCTCGATGGTCGGCGCGAAGCTCTTCGGCGACACCGACCCGGTCAAGGTGCAGTTCACCGGCAAGACCCAGGAGATCATCCGCGACGGCGCGGAGTATGTGATGAAGCTGCCCCTGCCCCACGTCGAGATCGGCAAGGTGCAGATGGTCAAGCGCGGCGACGAGCTGTTCATCGAGATCGGCAACTTCCGCCGCGACATGATCCTGCCGACCACCCTGGCCGAGCGCCCGGCCACCAAGGCGATGTTCCGCAACGGCATCCTAGAGGTGCGCTTCGGCGAGCCCGAGACCCTGCCGCTGGAGGCGTAGACTCTCTAGTGATAATGGCCGCGCGCCTGTGGCGCGCGGCCATTATCACTAGAAGCGGGTTCAAGCGAAAGGCAGCGACGCCATGAGCAAGATCGCCCTGATCGGCGTGCCGATCGACCTGGGCGCCGGCCGGCGCGGGGTGGATATGGGGCCGAGCGCCATGCGCTACACCGGCCTCCAGCAGCGCCTCGCCGCCCTCGGCCACACCGTGCGCGACCTGGGCAACCTCCACGCGCCCATGATCGAGACGGGCGCCGAGCCCGGCCCCGACCCGCGCCTGCGCTACCTGGAGCCGATCGCCGACCTCTGCGCGGCCCTGGCCGATGCGGTGTCCGCCTGCGTCGCCCGCGGCGAGCTGCCGATCATCCTCGGCGGCGACCACAGCCTCTCGATTGGCTCGGTGGCCGGTAGCGCCCGCGACCGCACCCTCGGCATGATCTGGATCGACGCCCACGCCGACTTCAACACTGCCGAGACCACCCCCAGCGGCAACATCCACGGTATGAGCATGGCCGCCCTCAGCGGGCGCGGCCACCCCCTGCTCACTGCGCTGGCCGGGCGCACCCCGGCCATCCGCCCCGAGCACATCGCCCTGGTGGCCGCCCGCGATATCGACCCCCTAGAGGGCGCGGCCCTGCGCGCCTCGGGCATCCACACCTTCACCATGCACGAGATCGACCGCCGCGGCATGGCCAACGTGATGGAGCAGGCCATCGCCGCGATCAGCCGTGGCACCGACGGCTACCACGTCAGCTTCGACCTTGACGTCCTCGACCCGCGCGAGGCCCCCGGCGTCGGCACCCCCGTCCTCGGCGGGATCTCCTACCGCGAGGCCCACCTGGCTATGGAGCTGCTGGCCCAGGCCGGCGGCATCCGCAGCCTCGACCTGGTCGAGGTCAACCCGATCCTCGACGAGCATAACGTCACCGCCGAGGTTGCCGTGGAGATGGCGCTCTCCGCGCTCGGCAAGCGGATCTTCTAAGTTGATTGGACTGAGTGTGCCCACACAAAAAGACCGGCGCCGCAGCGCCGGTCTTTTTGTGTGGATTAGATCCGCTCGCGTGCCCGGTGCAGACGCCAGGTACGCAGGAACAGGGTCATGCCAAGCAGGATGACGCCGCCGATCGGCACGCCCCCGCTGGTCTCGGGCAGCGGCGCCGGCGCGGGCGCCGGGCCGACCACCACCTTTGTGGGCACGCTCGTGGGCGTGAGCGTTGCGGCGGAGGCCAGCGCCCCGCCGCCCAGATTACTAGCCGGGAGGGTGGTCGCCGTATGTGTCAGGCTCGGCGACGCGGTTGCTGACGCCGCCTGCTGCACGGCGCTGGTGCCCACAACGAGCACGCTGACCACATTCGAGAAGGCCGTCGCGCTCTGGCCATCGTACTGAACCTGCCCCTGCGCGACAAGGAGCGTCCCCGAGGTAACGCCCGGCCTGATGCGCGAGGTGATCGTCAGCTCGACGGCCTCGCCTGGGGCGATCTGGGTGATCGTGTAGCGCACCTCGTTGCCGGCGACCGTCGGGTCAGATCCGCGGTCGGCCTTCGCCCCGCGGACCTCGATGTTGCTCGGCAGCACACTGCGCAGCGTCACATTGCGCAGGTTGTTGGCACCGCTCGCGTTAGCCGCGCGGGTGTTGCGGATCACCAGCGTGAAGTTAATATCCTTGCCGGGGTAAGCGCTGCCCCAGTCGAGAAGGTGAGAG
>JBAXES010000442.1:0-4220 GCA_037140315.1 Chloroflexales bacterium | reverse complement strand
GTCGATAGTGGGTCACTTGACAAGATCGTGGAAACCTTAACTTGTGAGCTATGGTGTAAGACAAGGTTACAGGGAACAGAAATACCGCATCCTGATGCAGTGCAATTGCCTGAACGGTAACGTACGCTGAAACCTTGTCTAAGCGCATAGCTGACAAGTTAAGGTTTCCACCAATCTGTCAAGGGCCAAAACAGGCTTTTTCACTCGCATTCCGAACCAATTCCCGGTCGCCTATACGCCCAAGTGTTCGAGGTGGCATGCAAACCGGTTGCTCAGGATATATCAACTTTGCTCGCTACCGTGTAAAACCTGGCTGATCAGAACGCCTGAGCGGTCACTTGACGAAATAGCGAAAACCTTAACTTGTGAGCTATGGTCTAAGCGAGCTATACACTGGCCCTCACACGCAAACGCGGGGGGATTTCAGGGAGGGACCCACTCTGCCCCCCCCCACCGAAAGGAATCATTCGTGAAAACCGATTACATAACCCGCCCGATCGTGCAGATCGACGGCCTCTCGAAGGAGTTCTCTACCGGCGACGACAGCTTCCTGGCCCTCGACGATATCTCGGTCAAGATCCACCCCGGCGAGATGGTCGCGATCATGGGCCCGTCGGGCAGCGGCAAGAGCACCCTGATGACCATGATCGGCCTGCTCGACCAGCCGACGCGCGGCACCTACCTGCTGGACGGCGAGGAGGTCAGCGGCCTGAGCCGCACCAAGCAGGCCCACGTGCGCAACCAGAAGCTCGGCTTCGTCTTCCAGAACTTCAACCTGCTGCCGCGCCTCAGCGCCCAGAAGAATGTCGAGCTGCCCCTGGTCTACGCCCGCATCGGCGCGGGCGAGCGCGCCGAGCGCGCCCGCGCGGCCCTGGAGGCCGTGGGCCTGGGCAGCAAGCTGCACAATCTGCCCACCACGCTCTCGGGCGGCCAGAAGCAGCGCGTCGCCATCGCCCGCTCCCTGGTGCATAACCCGACCCCGCTGCTGGCCGATGAGCCCACCGGCACCCTCGACACGCGCACCGGCGCGGAGATCATGGCCATCTTCCGCCAGCTCAACCGTGAGCAGGGCCGCACGATCATTGTCGTCACCCACGACCCCGAGATCGGCCGGCAGATGGACCGCGTCATCGGCCTGCGCGACGGCCGCCTGACCGATAACATCCTTCACGAGTACTACGGCGTTGATGTCTACGAGCGCCCCGAGCCAAAGCTGAAGGTGGCCGCCTAATGTTCAAAGAGCAAGTGATGATGGCCCTCGACAGCCTGGGGTCGAACAAGTTTCGCTCCCTGCTGACGATGCTCGGTATTATTATCGGCGCGGGCACCCTGGTGGCCGTGCTCTCCCTGGGCAACGCGCTCCAGGGCCAGGTCTTCGAGCAGTTTATCGACCTGGGCACCCGGCGCATCGCCGTCGGCCCGGGCGACCCCAAGGCCAAGGGCGCCCGCGACGTGCCCGGCTACGGGCTGCTGTCGGTCCAGGACTACGCCGCGCTGGAGCGGCTGGTGGCGGATCGGCCCGACCTGTTCCGCACCATCGCCCCCGAGATCGCCCTGCCCACCGAGATCCGCGCTGGCACAGTCGCCATCCAGACCCTGCTGGTGGGCACGGACGACCAGTACAAGCAGATCCAGAGCGTGCCGATGTCCCACGGGCGCTTCCTCTCACCCGCCGACGAGGTCTCCGGCGCGCGGGTGGGCGTCCTCGGCTCGCAGATCGCCGAGGATCTTTTCGGTAAGGATGTGGCCGCCCAGGCGGCCGCGATCGGCCGGATGGTCGAGATCAACGGCCAGCCGATCGCGGTGATCGGGATCATCCGCAAGAACGGCGGCCCGTACGCCACCGACGGGCGGGTCTTCGCCCCGGTGAGCGCAGTGCGTCTGCGCCTGGTCGGCGACCTGGATCTGCCCGGGCGCGGCCTGAAGCTGACCGGCATCCTGGTCGGTATTCAGAGCGAGCAGCTCAGCGACACGGCCGGGCAGGCGATCAGCGCCGCGCTGCGCACGGCGCGCGGCGTGCCAGCCGGGGCGATCGACGACTTCAAGCTCGATCTGCCCACTTCCGCGCTGAGTGTGCTGAGCGGCATCAACGGCGCGATCACCGGATTCATCGCCGTGGTGGCCGGGATCAGCCTGGTGGTCGGCGGGATCGGGATCATGAATATTATGCTGGTGGCCGTCACCGAGCGCACCCGCGAGATCGGCGTGCGCAAGGCCCTGGGGGCCACCGACGGCGATGTGCTCGGCCAGTTTGTGCTAGAGGCCCTGGCGATCAGCCTGGTGGGTAGCCTGATCGGCGTGGGCGGCGCGATCGGCCTGGTCACGCTGATCAGCCTGGCGGCCGGCATCGCCGCGAGTATCTCGTGGGTCGGCGTGATCCTGGCCCTCTTCTTCGCCTCGGCCATCGGCATCGGCTTCGGCTTCTACCCGGCCCGCCGGGCGGCCATGCTTCTGCCGATCGAGGCCCTGCGCTACGAGTGATATCAAGCCACGCGCACCGACGCTAGGACCCTCACCAAACCGCTGGCCTGGGCCGGCGGTTTTTTGTGCCTGAAGACTCAAAGAGGGGAGGCATCTTAACGCTCCGTTGCGAAGGATATTCATCACAATAAATAACTACCTGTTATTCTTAGTATACTTGTTTTAGACAAGGCTTCAGCGTACGTTACCGTTCAGGCAATTGCACTGCATCAGGATGCGGTATTTCTGTTCCCTGTTCCCTGTTCCCTGTTCCCTGTTCCCTTGTCTTAGTGATATAGATGTGGCACGCTGAAAAAGGGAGGTATCATGGCCCGTCCCAAACGCCCGCCACACCCGATGTTGCGGGTTGCGCGCGCACATCTGAACAAACTGGCTCCCGAGCTGCGAAACGCTCGCTTGCGCCTTCGTCAGCTCGACGGCCCGCCAGGCTCGCCGCGCTTTGCCGTGTCGGTCGATATGTGTCGCGACGTCGCATCATGTGTGTACGGCGTCACCGACACCGAAAAGTGCCCAATCTTCGCGTGTACCCAGCGGCGTGCGATCAGGCTCCTCCTCAGCCGTGAGGGCGAGCTGCTCCAGGTGATCAACGATGATCTCCGCTGGGAGAAATAAGAGGCCGGCACCATGGATGCCGTCAAGTTCTGGATGAGCTCGCCGGCGATCATCGCCCGTGATACAGAGTCGCTGCCCCGTGCCCGGGATATACTCGCCGCTGAGGGCATCCGACGTCTGCCGGTGGTGAATGCGGCGGGAGATCTCGTCGGTATTGTCACCGAGGGAGACATCAATCGCATCTCTGACTCGCCCGACCGTGATGATCAAGCATACAATCTCTACTACCGTGTGCATGATCTGCCGCTGCGGGAGATTATGCGCCGGCCTGTGATCACCGTCACCCCGGATACGCCGCTGCGCGAGGCCGCCCACCTGATGATCGCCTGGAGAATCAGCGGGATGCCAGTGCTGCATAACGGCCAGATCACCGGGGTGATCACCGTCTCTGACATGCTGCGGCGGCTGATTGTGACAGAGATAGGCGTCGAGCACGGAGCGCTGCGCGAGCAGTCAGCCGGGAGTAGCTGGGATTCACCCTCCAGGTAACAATGGAGTCACGCTAAGGAGGTCCCTATGTATCGGCATATTCTCGTCCCGCTCGATGGCTCGGCTCTGGCTGAGCAGGTGCTGCCCCACGTCCATGCCCTCGCCGCAAACGAAGGCACCACCCAGGTGACGCTGCTGCGGGCCGTCCCGCCAGTGTTTACCACTAGCGTCGATTACAGCGGCCTGATGGCCAGCGATATCTCGGATAGCATGGTCACCCTAGAGCATGAGGCTGAGGCGTACCTGGAGGGTGTGGCCGACACCTTCCGCGCCGAGGGCTACACCGTCAACACTGAAGTGAGCGCGATGCCGGCGGCCGAGGCTATCCTCGACTACGCGGAGGCCCAGCACGCCGACCTGATCGCCATCGCCACCCACGGGCGCAGCGGGATCAGCCGCTTCGTCTTCGGCAGCGTCACCCAGAAGGTGGTGCAGACGGCCCCCGTCCCCGTCCTCGTCATCCGGCCCAAGGCCGGCTAGTGTGGAGAGAGGGTGTGGGAGAGCGCGAAGCGCTCTCCCACACCCTCTCTCCTTTTTGTTAGCGCAGCTTTGCCGCCTGCGAGAGCACCTCGCAGCCGTCCGCAGTGATCAGGGCCAGATCCTCGATCCGCACCCCGCCCCACCCCTCCAGGTAGATC
>JBAXES010000441.1:0-4222 GCA_037140315.1 Chloroflexales bacterium | reverse complement strand
GTGTAGCCGATGAGCGCGTATCCATCAAATGAAGATGGACGGAGTACTAGTACTCCGTCCATCTTTATGTGATGGATAATAAAGAGGTTTTTTGTGGAGAGGGACAAGCCCTCTCCACGCCTCTCCCAAAACTAGCCGACAACGGCTGTCAGCGCAGGTCGGCGGCGAGCTTGCGCCAGAAGTCGTCCATCTGGCCGGGCACGAAGGGCATATACAGGCCGACCCGGTCGAGGAGGCCGTCGTAGCGCTCGCGCAGGGCGCGACCGACATCGGCGGGATCGGCCTCGACGGCGAAGGTCGCCTCCATCTCCGGCGTCACCAGGGCGGGCATCTCGGCCCAGCGCTGCTGGGCGGCCAGCTGCGAGAGCTGATCGCCCACATCGCCCCAGCCGTGGCACTCGAGCACCGGGCGATAGGTGGGCGTTGAGCCGTAGAACGAGATCTGCTGGCGCACGAACTTGCGCACCCGCTCACGGGAGTCGGCGTCGGCCCCGGTGATCACCAAGGAGCTGCCGGCCACGGCGCAGGATGCGGGGTCGCGGCCGGCCTTTGTCGCGCCGATGGCGATCTGTGGGCGCAGCACCTCGGCGGTGTACTTGGCGCTATTGAGCGGGTGGGCGTGAAACCCGTCGCAGAGCTCGCCGGCCAGCTGGGCCAGGCCGCTGTTCACCCCGGCGATGTAGATCGGGATATCGGGGTGGGCGATCGGGCCGGGGCTGAAGAAGGGCGTCATCAGCGTGTGCTGGTAGAAGTGGCCGCGGTAGTTGAGCCGACCGCCGCCCTGCCAGCTCTGCCAGATCGCCCGCAGGGCCAGGATGTAGTCGTGCAGCCGGCCCACCGGCGCATCCCAGGGTGTGCTGAAGCGCCGCTCGATATGGGCCTTGACCTGAGTGCCCAGGCCGAGGATGAAGCGACCGCCCGAGAAGGCCGCCAGATCCCAGGCGATCTGGGCCGTGATCATCGGGCTGCGCGGGAAGGCGATCGCCACTGCTGTGCCGATATTGATCCGGCTGGTATGCTCGGCGGCGAGGGCCAGGGGCAGAAAGCCGTTGTGGCCGGTCTCCGGCGTCCACAGGGCGTCGAAGCCGATCTCCTCGGCGGCGCGGGCCACCTCGGCGGCCACCGGCAGCGGGTTCGAGTCCACGGCGAACGAGACATCGAGCAGCATAGGGGTCTCCTCGTTAGCGTTGGGGGCGTAGCAGCGCCGCGCTGCTGCGCCCTTACGGTGGCTAGTATAGATCATATTATAGGCTTAGCTGCCCGCGCAGCTTGGCCACCTCGTCGCGCCCGGCCTGCTGCCTCTCCAGCACTAGCGAGATAAACACATCCTCCAGGGACGGCGTGATCGGGGCGATGTCCGCGACCTCGATCCCCAGGCTCGTCAGGGCTGCCAAGATCTGCGGGGCGATGGCGTCGGCTGAGTTGGCCACAGCGTGGATCAGGTCGCCGTAGGGCGCGGCCTCGCGCACGCCGTCGAGCGTATCGAGGGCGCTCAGGGCGTCGAGGATGGCCGCGCCGCGAAACTGCTCGCCCAGGGTGATCTGGAGCAGGGTACCGCGCATCGCCTGGCGCTTCAGCTCGTCGGGGCTGCCCAGGGCGATCAGCTTGCTGTTGTACATAAAGCCGATCCGCTGGCAGCGCTCGGCCTCGTCCATGTAGTGCGTGGTGACGAAGATCGTCACGCCCTCGCCGGCCATGCGGTAGATCAGGTCCCAGAAGTCGCGGCGGGAGACCGGGTCGACCCCGCCGGTGGGCTCATCGAGGAAGAGCATGCGCGGGCGGTGGATGATCGCGCTGCCCAGGGCCAGGCGCTGCTTCCAGCCGCCCGAGAGGTTAGATACGAGCTCCTGCTCGCGCCCGGTCAGATTGGCCATTGCCACCAGCTCGGGGATGCGCCGGCGCTGCTCCTCGGGCGCGATCTGGTAGATCCCGGCGTAGAACTCCATGTTCTGCTGGACGGTGAGGTCGTTGTAGAGCGAGAAGCGCTGCGACATATAGCCGATGCGGGCCTTGATCGCCTCGGACTGGCGGGCGATGTCGTAGCCGAGCACGCTGGCGCCGCCACTGGTGGGCAGCAGCAGGCCACAAAGCATGCGGATGGTCGTGCTTTTGCCCGAGCCGTTCGGCCCCAGGTAGCCGAAGATCTCGCCGGGGGCCACGTCGAAGCTGACGTGGTCCACGGCGGTGAAGCTGCCGAACGTGCGGGTCAGCTCGCGCACCGAGATCGCCGGTTCGGGCTGGGGGTCGATCATCCTGGGCCTCGCTTCTCGGTCATGGCGATGAAGACATCCTCCACCGACGGCAGGGTGCGGGCGACACTGATCACCTCGACCCCGGCGGCGCGCAGCCCGGGCTCCAGGGCGGCCTCGGTGGCCTGCGGGTCGGCGGTGAGCACGTGCAGCAGGGTGCCGAAGGCCTGCACCGAGCTGACGCCGGGCATGGCGCGGGCCACGGTGCGGGCGAGCTCCAGCGGGCGGGCAGCCAGCTCGATCACCGTCTCGGCCAGGTTGCGCTGGAGCTCGCGCGGGTCGGCGGCGGCGAGGATGCGCCCCTCCGACATAAAGGCGATCGTCTGACAGCGTGACGCCTCGTCCATGTAGGGCGTGGAGACAAAGACCGTCACGCCCTGCTTAAGCAGGCCGTAGAGGATGCGCCAGAACTCGCGGCGGGCCACCGGGTCTACCCCAGTGGTGGGTTCATCGAGGAAAAGCACCTCGGGGCGGTGGATGAGGGTGCAGGCCAGGGCCAGCTTCTGCTTCATACCGCCCGAGAGCAGGCCGGCCGGGCGCAGCTGGAAGTCGGTCAGGCCGCTGAACTCCAGCAGGTGGGGGATGAGGTCGGCCCGCTGCTGGCGGGTCACGGCGAACAGGTCGGCGAAGAAGCGCAGGTTCTCGATCACAGTCAGGTCGGGGTAGAGCGAGAAGCGCTGCGACATATAGCCGATGCGCTCCTTCATCGCCTCGCGCTGGCGCACGATATCCAGCCCGGCCACCCGCGCGCCGCCGCCGCTCAGCTCGATCACGCCGCAGAGCATGCGGATCGTGGTGGTCTTGCCGGCGCCGTCCGGGCCGATCAGCCCGTAGATCTGGCCGCGCGGCACGCGCAGGTCGATGCTGTCGACGGCGACGCGCCCGCCGAACACGCGGCGCAGGCCGGTCGCCTCGATGGCCAGGGGAGAGTCCATCATGGCTCCAGCGCGGCGTCGGCGGGCATGCCCGGCTTCAGCGCCCCGTCGGGGTTGTCGAGCTCGACCCGCACCGGGAAGACGGTGGTGGCGCGCTCATTCTTCGTCTGCACGTTGCGCGGGGTGAACTCGGCCTGGGGCGCGATGAAGGTGATCGCCCCGCGGAACACGCGGTCGCTGAAGCTATCCACGCTTACGTGCACGCTGGCCCCCTGCTGCACGTGCAGCGGGCCGATCTCGTCCTCGGGCACATAGATGGTGAGCTTCACCTTGGCCAGGGATCCGAGCTTGATCAGGATGATGCCTGGAGCGGCCTGCTCGCCCAGGTTGATCACCTTCTCGGTGACGACGCCGTCTACGGGGGCGGTGATGGTGGCCTTGGCGAGCTGGACCTCTAGCTGGTGGACCTGGGCGTCGGCCTGGGCCTGCTGGGCGACGGCCACGGCGATCTGCTCGGCGCGCGTGCCGGCCTGGGCCAGCTCTAGGCGAGCCTGGGCCTGGCTCACCTGGGCCTCGGCGCTGGCCAGCTGGGCCTGGGCGCTGTCGATGGCGCTCTGGCGCTGGAGGGTGGCCGCCGCGACGCCGGCCTGGGCGCTGTTGAGCTGGGTGAGGGCCGCGTCGGCGGCGGCGCGCAGCTGCTGCGGGCTGGCCTGCACGGCGAGGATGTGGTCGAGGGCCGCCTGCGTGTTGGCCAGGCCGGTCTGAGCGGCGGCCAGCTGCTCGGCGGCAGTCTGGTTGCCGCTCTGCTCGGCCTGGCCGGCGCTCGTCGCGGCGACCCCGGCCTGATCGAGGGCCTGCTGGGCGCTGTCCACCGCGCGCTGCGCCGCCGCCTCGGCGTCCTTGCGCGCCTGGGGCAGGTCGCCCGGCAGCTTCTCCAGCTGGCGGTTATCCCAGTAGATCTTACTGTAGGCGTCCTGGGCGTTGCGCAGGGCGTTGGCGGCCTGCTCCAGCGCGCTTGCGGCCTGGGTCTTAGCGGCCGAGAGCCGGTCGCGGGCGGCCTGGGCGCTGGTCTGGGCCTGGGCCAGGGCGGCCTGGGCG
>JBAXES010000440.1:0-4241 GCA_037140315.1 Chloroflexales bacterium | reverse complement strand
ACCGCAGTCTTAAGCTGACCCATCATCGCTCTCCTCAGTCAGGCGCTGCATCATTGCCAGACCCTTCTCAAGGTTCAGCGCGGTCAGCACGCGGGGCAGCTCAAGGCCTAGCTCGACGAGGGTGATCGCCACCGCCGGCTGGAGCCCGGTCAGCACGACGCGGGTGCCCATCAGGCCGGCCATCGCCGCGATGTCGGCGATCAGGCGGCCAATGAAGCTGTCGACCACATCGAGCGCGGTCAGATCGATGATCACGCCCCTGGCGCGGGTGTCGTGGATCTTCTGCAGCAGGTCGTCTTTAAACTGCACGGCCGAGGCGTCGTGCAGCGCGACCTGGATCGATGCGATCAGGATACCGCCGATTTTAAGGATCGGGATGCGGAGGCTGTCCAACTGCTGCTCCCTTAGCCAACATGCAGGCGCTCCATGTGGCGGGTTATCCTAGCTAGAGCCAGAATCGATGGTGGCATCGCGTCGAAGGACAGAGGGATCGGCCCGCGCACCAGCGACTCAAGACCCGCTGATGCGCTTCGAGCATCTACAGTGCGTCGCCTGTGTATCTTACCCCAGGGCCATTACGGTCGCAAAGACGGCCAGGCCCGAGATCAGCGGGACGCTGATATTGTCCATCCCGTGGGGCGAGACGGCCTCGGCCCCGGTGGCGATCAGGGCGGCGACGAGCGCCGCAGTCAGGCTGACGCCCAGCCCCAGGGGGGATGCGAGCGGGGCCAGCGCGGAGCCGGGCGCGAGCTGGAGCACCAGGAACATCGCCGTCCCGCTGGCGATAAACATAGCCAGCGACCCCTCTAGGGAGCGCGTGCTTGTGCCGACCGTGTACTTATGCCGGCCCCAGACCTTCCCGATGATCGCCGCCAGCGCGTCGCCCCAGGTCATCGCCATGGTGCCGGCCGCCGCGATGTAGCCGAGGTCGCTGGGCGATCCCGTGCGCCAGAAGCAGACGAAGAGGATGGTGATCGAGAGGGCGAAGTAGACCGTGCCGGGGGTGCTGTCCTCCGCGTCGATCGCGCCGAGCAGCTTGTAGCGCCAGACAATGTAGTTGACGAAGATGAAGGAGGCGAAGGGGATGATGCCGATGTACCAGTGCTCGAAGAGCCCGAGCACGCCGATCACCCACATGCCTGCGCCCACATGGACGATCTTGCGGGTGAACTCTTGCGAGTACCCCCGCTGTCGGCGGATGACCTCTGCGATGATAATGAGACCCGACGCGTACACGAAGGAGATGATCAGGGCAGTCAGATCTCGTGTTGTCATAAAAGAGGGTGCTGGTCAGAAGGCTTCGCTACGGCAATTCTAGCGCGTTCGGGCGGTAACGTCAATCAATCTGCGCACCTGCTTTGACACCCCCCTACCCCCATGCTATACTCCGGTGCATAACCGCATAGTGCTCATCCAGAGGGGTGGAGGGACCGGCCCGCTGAAGCCCCGGCAACCGATATAAATGGTGAATGGTGAATGGTGAATGCTGAATTAATTCAGCATTCACCATTCACCACTCACCATTCATCCACGGTGCTAACTCCGTCAGCGCAAGCTGGAAGATGAGGTCGCCGATGCCTTCACGCCAGCGTGTGGAGGCTTTTTTGTTGCGCCGCGCCTCCAGCGCAGACTCGTACGCAGGAGAGTCATATGAGCACATCCCGCTACCTCGCCGCCCTCGCCGAGCGCGTCCTGATCTTCGACGGCGCGATGGGCACCAGCATCGACACCTTCGACCTGACCGTCGCGGACTACGGCGGCGAGCGCACCTTCGGCAACCGCGACTACCTGGTGATCGCCCGGCCCGATGTGATCGGCGAGATCCACGCCCGGTTCTTCGAGGCCGGCTGCGATGTGGTCGAGACCTGCACCTTCCAGAGCACCCGCCTGCGCCTGGAGGAGTGGGGCCTCGGCGACCGCACCCTGGAGCTGAACTCGGCCGCCGCTGCCCTGGCCCGCTCGGTCGCCGACCGCTACGAGGCCCGCGACGGCCGCCCGCGCTTTGTGGCCGGCTCGATGGGGCCGACCGGCAAGCTGCCCTCCTCCGACGACCCGGCGCTCTCCGATGTCACCTTCGCGCAGCTCAGCGAGATCTTCCGCGAGCAGGCCGCCGGCCTGATCACTGGCGGGGTTGACCTGCTGCTGGTCGAGACCAGCGTGGACATCCTGGAGGTCAAGGCCGCCCTCGACGGCATCCGCCGGGCCAAGGCCGAGCTGAACCGCCCCGACATCGCCGTGCAGGCCCAGGTCTTCCTCGACCTCTCCGGGCGCATGCTGCTGGGCACCGATGTCCCGGCCCTGATCGCGACCCTAGAGGCTATGCCCACCGATGTGATCGGCCTGAACTGCTCGACCGGCCCCGAGCATATGCGCGAGGCCATCCAGTACCTCACCGCCCACTCCCGCAGGCCGATCTCCTGCATCCCCAACGCCGGCCTGCCCATGGAGGTGGACGGCGAGACGATCTACCCGATGGAGCCGGAGGCCTTCGCGCGCACCCTCGGCGAGTTTGTGGCCGAGTACGGCGTGGGCGTGGTCGGCGGCTGCTGCGGCACCCGCCCGGCCCACATCGCCAGGCTGCGCGAGGTGCTCGGCTATGGCCGCGCCCCCATGCCGCGCGAGATCGAGTACATCCCCAGCGTCTCCTCGGGCATCCGCGCCGCCGCCCTGCGCCAGGACGGCACCCTGACCATGATCGGCGAGCGCGTGAACACCCTCGGCTCGCGCAAGGTCAAGCGGCTGCTGCTGAGCGATAACTACGACGGCGTGGTTGAGGTGGCCCGCGAGCAGGTGGACGGCGGCGCGCACCTGCTGGATGTCTGCGTGGCCATGACCGAGCGCGCCGACGAGGGCGAGCAGATGACGAAGCTGCTCAAGAAGCTGACCATGAACGTCGAGCTGCCCCTGGTGATCGACACCACCGAGGGCGATGTGCTCGAGCAGGCCCTGGCCATGTACCCCGGCCGCGCCGTGGTCAACTCGGTGTCGCTGGAGGGCGGGCGCGGCGAGAAGATCGACAAGGTGCTGCCCCTGGTGGCCCGCTACGGCGCGGCGACCGTGGCCATGACCATCGATGAGGAGGGCATGACCCACACCCGCGAGCGCAAGCTGGCGGTGGCCGAGCGGATCGCCCAGATCGCCCGCGACGAGTACGGCGTGCCGGCCGAGGCGCTGATCTTCGACGTGCTGACCTTCCCGATCACCACCGGCCAGGAGGAGCTGCGCGGCGCCGCCGTGGAGACGATCGAGGGCATCCGCCTGGTGAAGGCGCGCATCCCCGGCTGCTTCACCACCCTGGGCGTGCGCAACCTGAGCTTCGGCGTGGCCCCGCACGCCCGCGCCGCGCTCAACTCGGTCTTCCTGTTCCACGCGATGGCGGCCGGCCTCGACACGGCGATCATCAACCCGGCGCACATCACGCCCTACGCCGAGCTGCCCGCCGAGCAGCGCGAGATCTGCGAGGACCTGATCTTTAACCGGCGCGAGGACGCCCTGTCCCGCTTCATCCAGTACTTCGAGCAGAACCAGAGCGCCGTCGAGAGCGAGGCCAGCGACCCCACCGCCGGCCTCACCGTGGACGAGCGCCTGCGCTGGAAGATCCTGCACCGCAAGAAGGACGGCGTCGAGGCGGACATCGACCTTGCGGTCGAATTGAGAATTGAGAATGAAGAATTGAGAATGGGCGTTGCGCGCGATGCGACCGACAACTCAACATTCAACATTCAACATTCAACATTCCGCGGCCCCGCCGCCGTCGCCGTCCTGAACGGCGTGCTGCTCCCGGCCATGAAGGAGGTCGGCGACCTGTTCGGCACCGGCCAGCTCATCCTGCCCTTCGTGCTGCAGAGCGCCGAGGTGATGAAGAAGGCCGTCGCCCACCTGGAGCGCTACCTCGACAAGCTGGAGGGCTCCACCAAGGGCCGGGTGGTGCTGGCCACGGTCTACGGCGACGTGCACGACATCGGCAAGAACCTGGTGAACACTATCCTGTCGAACAATGGCTACACCGTGTACGACCTGGGCAAGCAGGTGCCGATCAACACGATCATCGAGAAGGCCGTGGAGGTCGGCGCCGACGCGATCGGCCTCTCGGCCCTGCTGGTGAGCACCAGCAAGCAGATGCCCCTGGCCGTGCAGGAGCTGCACAAGCGCGGCCTGCGCATCCCGGTGCTGGTGGGCGGCGCGGCGATCAACAAGCAGTACGGCCAGCGGATCAGCTTCGTGGGCGAGGAGTCCTACGC
>JBAXES010000439.1:0-4242 GCA_037140315.1 Chloroflexales bacterium | reverse complement strand
CCACCAGCATGGCCCTGCAGGCCCTCGTCGGCCAGCCCCAGGCGGCCGCCGTCAAGGCGAAGGCCCTGGCCTACCTGCGCAGCCAGCAGAACGGCGACGGCGGCTTCCCCTACTCGCAGTCCTCGTCCTTTGGCCACGATAGCGACGCCAACTCCACCGCCTATGTCATCCAGGCCCTGGCCGCCACTGGGGCCGGGCCGGCCGCGCTCACCAACGGCGGCAATGGCCCCCTGGCCGCCCTTTCCGGCCTGCAGAACCCCGGCGGCGCCATGCGCTACCAGCGCGCCCAGCCCGACGATAACGCCCTCGCCACCTATCAGGCCATCACGGCCCTGCTCGGCAGGGCCCAGCCTCTGAAGACGGCCGCCGTCGCCGGGGCCCAGGCTCTGATCGCCCCGGTCGCCAGCCTGCCCGCCACCGGCGCGCCTGCCGAGCTGCCCGTCGCCGGCCTGGCCCTCGCCGGCCTGGCCCTCGCCGCCGCCGGCATCGGGGTGCGGAGGAGGGGATGGCTGTAGGGAGGGCAAGGCCCTCCCTACAGCCATCCCCAGGGATTCTTGTATGCGTAAGCTCGTGCCGTTGATCTTTCTGATAGCGACAAGCCTCGTCGCCACTGCGTCCGCCCAGGGCGCCACCCACCGCGCCGGCCTGGTGGTGCAGTACGGCGACGGCAGCGTCCAGACGGCGTGCGTCGCCTTCGCCGAGGACGAGATCAGCGGCGTCGATCTGCTCGACCGCTCGGGCATCCCCGCCGTCACCCAGTCTAGCGGCATCGGAGCGGCCGTCTGCAAGATCGGCCGCGACGGCTGCGACTACCCCGCCGAGGGCTGCTTCTGCAAGCGCGCGGGCGACCGCGCCGTCTACTGGGCCTACCAGGTGCTCAAGGGCGACGCCTGGAGCTACGCCAGCCTGGGCGCGGCCAACGTCCGCGTCCGCGACGGCGACGTGAACGGCTGGGCCTGGGGCGCGGGCGACTCCAGCGCGGGCGCCCTGCCGCCTGTGCTGCGCATCGGCGCGATCTGCGCCGCGCCGGCCAGCCCCACCGCCGCGCTAGCGCCGGACGACTCGGGGCGGCGGACACCGGAAGCGGTCGCCTCCCCCAGCCCCGCGCCACCGGCGGCAGGGACGGGCTCGAGTCAGGCCAGCTCCAGCTACCTGGCCTTCGCCGCCATCGCCGCCATCCTCATCGCCGGCGCGATTGTGGCCGCCCGGCGCAGGCGATAGCCGTAAGGGCTCCCCTTACCAGGAGACGTGTATGCGCACCAGCGTGTGGCTCATCCGCCACGGGCAGACCCAGTCCAACCGCGAGCGGCGCTACCAGAGCCACAGCGACAGCCCGCTCACCGCCTACGGCCAGCGGCAGGTGGACGCCCTGGCGGCGCGGCTGCGCGCCATCCCCTTCGGCCAGATCATCGTCAGCCCGCGCGAGCGCACCCGCCTGGCCGCCGCAGCGATCGCCCAGGGCCGCCGGGGTCTCACCCCCCGCGAGGACCCGGCCTGGGCCGAGGTGGGCCACGGGCGCTGGGAGGGCCTCACCTACGCCGAGGTGCTCGCCCGCTACCCCGGCGAGGCCCGCGCCCGCTGGTCCGCCGGCATCAACGGCAAGGCCGCGGGCGGCGAGAGCCTGGCCGAGGCGAGCGCGCGCATCGGCGACGCCTGGCGCGGCCTGCTGGGCGACCACCCCGGCGGGCGCATTCTGATCGCCACCCACGCCACCCCCATCCAGCTCGTGCTCTGCGCCAGCCTCGGCCTGCCCCCCAGCGACCACTGGCACTGGCGGATCGACCTCGGCAGCATCACCTGCCTCGACGTCTACCCGACCGGGGCGATCATCCGTATGGTCAACGAGGTTCCGCGCCTGCGTGAGGCTGGGGCCTAGCCCCGAAATGAAGTATATAGCTGGGTGAAATTGCTAGCGAAGCTGGCAATTTCACCCAGCTATATGTGGGTTTTTAGGGCGGCAGCCTTAAACCTCCAGAGGAGTCACTGTGAGCGAGCAGAACGGCGGCGCCCCGCGCTGGGGTATCTGGGGGCCGATCATCAGCCTCGGCGAGGCCATGCGCTTCCTGACGATCATCCCGCAGCCCTGGCTCCCGCCCGCGAGCGAGGCCAGCATGGTCGCGGCCATCCCCTGGTTCCCGGCGGCCGGCGCGATCATCGGCGCTATGCTCCTGCCCGCCGGCTGGCTGGGCGACCAGGGCTGGGGATCGCTGGCCCGCGCCGCCCTGCTCGTGGCCGCCTGGGGCGTGATCACCAGCGGCCTGCACCTCGACGGGCTGAGCGACACCTTCGACGGCGTGATGAGCTGGCGCCCCCGCGAGCGCAAGCTGGAGATCATGCGCGACAGTCGGATTGGCGCGATGGGCGCCATCGCCCTCGTCGTCGTGCTGCTGCTCAAGTTCGCCTTCCTGGCCGGGGCCGGGCCGCGCTGGTGGCAGGCCGTCCTGGTGGCCCCCGTTCTGGGCCGCTGGGCCGACTGCTACGGCATCTTCTGGTTCCCGCCCGCCCGCGAGGGCGGGCTGGGCCGCAGCTTCAACGCCCTGGTGCGCCGGGCCGACTTCTGGGCCGCCAGCGCCTTCTCGCTCGCCTTCGCCGTCGCCGCCGCCGGGCCGTCCGGCCTGGTCGCCGCGCTGCTCGTCTGGGCCGGCTCCCACCTCCTGGCCCGCTGGTGGGTCAGCGACCTCGGCGGCCTCACCGGCGACACCTACGGCGCCCTCTCCGAGCTCGGCGAGGTGATCGCCCTGGCGGCGATCACCTGGGGGGCATGACCATGCACACCATCACCTGGCTGATCTGGCTCGCCTCGGCGCTGGTCGCGGCGACCCTGGCCCCCAACCCGCTCTACCTGGCGCTGATCTTCTTGGCGACGGCCCAGGTCTTCCTGGCCTGCCGGGGCGACTCGCCCCTGGCCCGCAGCTTCGGCCTGTTCATGCGCGCCGGGGCGATCGTCTGCGCCGGCTACATCGTCTTCGCGGTGATCACCGTCGGCGGCGCGCGCGGCGACACGCTGCTGCTCGCCCTGCCCGCCCTGCGCCTGCCCGCCTACCTGGGCGGCCTGGTGCTCGGCGGCCCGATCACCGCCGAGGCCCTGGCCTGGGGAGCCACCCGCGGCCTGAGCGTCTGGGCGCTGATGGTGATCTTTGGTGCCTTCAACGCCCTGGTGGATCACTACCGGCTGCTGCGCATGTCCCCGCCCTCGCTCTACCACGCCGGCCTGGCGATCACGATCGCCATCGCCTTCGTGCCGGGGCTGCTGCGCTCGATCGGCGAGGTGGGCCAGGCCCAGCGCGCCCGCGGCCACCGCTTCGGCGGGCCGCGCAGCTGGGTGGCCCTCGCGGCCCCGCTGCTGGCCGGCAGCCTGGAGAAGTCGGTGCAGCTCGCCGAGAGCCTCGACGCGCGCGGCTACGGGCGGGCCTCGCCCGACGATCACCCCGCAGGCCACCAGCTCGCCCTGATCTCCGGGGCGCTGCTGCTGGCCGGCGGGGTCTTCCTCTGGCTCTACTACGGGGCATCCCACACCGCACCCGCCGCCACCATGGCCTCGGCCGGCGGGCTGTGCCTGGGCCTGGCCATGCGCGCCATCGGCCGGCGCGTGTCGCGCAGCACCTACCGCCGCGACCGCTGGCGCCGCCGCGACACGCTCGTCGCCCTGGCCGCCGTCGGCTGCGCCCTGTCGATCACTCTGCTGCGCCTGGGCGACGGCGCGGGCCTCGTCTACTACCCCTTCCCCAGGCTGGCCGCGCCCGCCTTTGACCTGCGGGCCGGGCTGGCCCTGCTGCTGCTCGCCGCCCCCGCCGCCCTCGGCGCGCCCGCCGCGCCCCGGCTTGGGCGGCGCGCGCGCCGCGCACGGTGAGGGTGTGGGAGGGCGAAGCGCTCCCACAAAAAAGCTGGCTCTGCACCTCCCAATGGGGGTGTGGGGGCGGCTTCGCCGCCCCCACGTTCTTTTTTTTTGTTGGGTTTGGGCGGCTTCGCCGCCCAAACCCAACAAAAAGCTGAGTCTGGGGCGCAGCCCCAGGGACGTTGCACGAGCCCTGGCGCCTGCTGGGCACAGAAAAGATCTTCGTAGAAGATGTCGTATACTGGAGCCATGACAACACTGCCGGACGACTTCACCATCCTGGCCCTGGAGACATCCTGCGACGAGACGGCGGCGGCCGTGGTGTGCGGCGGGCGCACCGTGATCTCCAACATCGTCGCCTCGCAGATGGACATGCACAGCCGCTACGGCGGCGTGGTGCCCGAGGT
>JBAXES010000438.1:0-4250 GCA_037140315.1 Chloroflexales bacterium | reverse complement strand
CCTCAACGGCGTGCAGTTCGAGGTGGTGGGCGTGAGCACCACCAAGCAGAGCGGCATCGCCGGGGCGATCGGCCAGTTCTCCAGCCCAAGCGAGCAGGTCTACGTGCCCTACCTCACCGCGCGCGACCGGCTCTTCCGCAGCGAGGTCGGCTCGCGGGTCGATGTGTCGAGCATGACGGTGAAGGCGCGCAGCGTGCCCGAGATCGACGCGGCCATCCGCCAGGTGACGGCCGTGCTGCGCCAGGAGCACCGCCTGAGCTACCAGAGCAACGACTTCACGGTGACGAACCCACAGCAGGCCTCGGAGCAGTTCAAGCAGATCACCACTGGATTCAGCGCCTTCCTAGGCACCATCGGCGGGATCTCGCTGCTGGTGGGCGGGATCGGCATTATGAATATTATGCTGGTGAGCGTGGCCCAGCGCACCAAGGAGATCGGCCTGCGCAAGGCGGTGGGCGCGCGCAGCCGCGACATCATGTGGCAGTTCCTGATCGAGGCGGTGGTGCTCTGCCTGGCCGGCGGCGTCCTCGGCATCGGCCTGGGCTACCTCTTCTCGTTCGGCGGCACCGCCGTGCTCTACGCCCTCTCGCAGGACCCGACGGTGCGGGCCAGCGTCTCGCTCTTCTCGGTGGTCCTAGCCACCTCGATCTCAGCCGGCATCGGCATCTTCTTCGGCCTCTTCCCGGCCATGCGCGCCGCCCGCCTCGACCCGATCAGGGCCCTGCGGAACGAGTGACTGGCCTTACGTTTAGGGCTTCCGGGAAAAGATCACACTCATCTTCAGCTCAGCCCTCCAGGCCGGCCTGCTGCCGGACGCGCTCATCACGGATATTGACCTCCTGGCCGGCCAGGTCGGCGGGGGCGGCGCTGCAGAGCCAGGCCACCACGCGCGCCGGGTCGGCCGGGTCGGCCAAGTCCTCGCGCCGGATCTTGCTGACCGTGTTTAGGCCGGCGGCGCGGATCGCCACCTGCATCGCGGTGTCGACCACGCCCGGGCGCAGCCCGTAGGCCCGCAGGCCGGCGGGGCCATACTCCAGGTGCAGCGACTGGGTGAGCATGGCCAGGCCGGCCTTGCTTGCGCAGTAGGCGCTCCAGCCCTCCAGCGGGCGGCTCGCGGCGCCCGAGCTGAGGTTGATGATGGTGCCGCCGCTGGCCAGCAGCGCGGGCAGGGCCGCCCGGCAGGCGTGCATCGCTCCGACCAGGTTGACCGTGATATTCTCGGCCCACAGGGCCGGGTCCACCTCGGCCAGCAGGCGCTCGGGGGCGATCACGCCGGCGTTATTCACCAGCACATCGAGCCGGCCAAACTGCGCGTGGGCCGCCGCCACGGTCGCCGCCACCTGATCGTAGCTGCTCACGTCGCAGGGCCGGGCCAGGTGCCCGGGCCCGATCGCGGCCAAGTCGGCGGCCAGCGCCTCGGCGTCCGCCGCCCGCCGCACCCCGGCCACAACCTGTGCGCCGCAGCGCGCCAGCTCCAGCGCGGTCGCCCGCCCGATCCCGCGCGCTGCGCCCGTCACCAGGGCGATCTTGCCGTCTAGTCTGTCCATCAGAGGTGTCACTCCTCGCCCTAGTACTCTGTCCATCTTATTCTGATGGGTTGGGAGAGGCGCGGAGAGGGCTTGTCCCTCTCCGCAAAAAACCTCTTTATGATCCATCACATAAAGATGGACAGACTACTAGACTCCGAGCTCACGGCGCAGCCCGGCGATCCCGGCATCGACCTGGGCGCAGAGGGCGGCGCGCTCGACGGCGGGCAGAAACGTCGAGCGGGCGGCGTTGCGGGTCATGGCCACGAGCTCATCGGCGCCGAAGCCGAAGTGGGCCACCGCGCGGCGGTACTCCTCGGTGATCGTCGTGTCGAAGAAGGTCGGGTCGTCCGAGTTGATCGTCACCTGCACCCCGGCATCGTAGAGCTTGCGCAGGGGGTGCTCCTCCCAGGAGGGCACCGCGCCGGTGCGCACATTGCTGCTGGGGCAGACATCGAGCACCACGCCGCGCTGGGCCAGGGTCGCGAGCAGGTGCGGGTCATCGACGCTGCGGATGCCGTGGCCGAGGCGCGCCACCCCGAGGCTCTCGATCGCGCCCCAGACGCTCTGCGGGCCGACGACCTCGCCGGCGTGGGCCATCAGGCTCAGGCCGGCCTCGCGGGCGGCGGCGAAGACCCCGGCGAACGGCTCGGGCGGGAACCCGATCTCATTGCCGCCGATCGACCAGCCGACCACACCGATCGGCTGGGCCTTGCGGGCCACATCGAGCACCTGCCAGGCCAGATCCGGCCCGTACTGACGGCCGTAGTCGAGGGCGATGCGGATCTTCGTCCCGGTCTCGCGCTCGGCCTGGGCGAAGCCTGCGGCGGTGCCGGCGATCGCCTCGTAGAGGTCCATGCCGCGCTTGATGTGCTGCATCGGCGAGATCATCACCTCGGCGTAGCGCACCTGCTGGGCGGCGAGGT
This sequence comes from Chloroflexales bacterium, assembly GCA_037140315.1. GTDB lineage: Bacteria > Chloroflexota > Chloroflexia > Chloroflexales > Chloroflexaceae > Oscillochloris. The sequence continues at coordinate 1,798 of JBAXES010000438.1, read as the reverse complement.
CTACGCCGAGCTCGTAGGCCAGGCGCGCAAAGTCCTCGCCGCGCACGATCACCCGCGCCATCGCCATGAACACGGTGATAAACTCACTGAAGTTGCGGTAGTGAAGGAGCTGCTCGACCCCCGCCACGTCGCGGGCGGGGAGCTCGACGCCATTCTGATGCGCGAGATCGAGCAGCGTCTGCGGCGCGATGGTGCCCTCCAGATGGATGTGCAGCTCCACCTTCGGCATCCGAACAATAAACTCGTCGAGCTCAGGAGTCAGCACGGCGATGCTCCTTACACGATATGATACGAGCCTAGATCGTAGCTTCTGCCGGGGGCAAAAAAGGGACATAGCGGCGTCGCTATCTCCCCAGAGACTGATGCCTGCGCTCCGGATCGGCCCCATCCCCTTGTTTGATCAGGCGATTCCCGAGGCCTGGAGGCGCTCGGCGTTATCGTAGACGATCAGGGCGTTGATGATCTTATCGAGCGCGCCGGCGAGCACGCCGGGCAGGTTCGAGAAGCTCTGGCCGATCCGGTGGTCGGTGATGCGATCCTGCGGAAAGTTGTAGGTGCGGATCTTCTCGGCGCGCTCGCCGGTGCCCACCTGGGCCAGGCGCGAGGCGCCCTGCTCGCGCTGCTGCTTCTCCTGCTCGCGGGCGTAGAGCTTCGCCCGCAGCACCGACATGGCCTTCTCGCGGTTCTTGATCTGCGAGCGCCCGTCCTGGCAGGTGACGACGATCTCGTCGGGGGTGCCGCCCCTGTACACCAGGCGCACGGCCGAGTCGGTGGTGTTCACGCCCTGGCCGCCGTGGCCGCCGCTGCGGAACACATCGGTGCGCACGTCCTCGTCCCGGATGTCGATCACCGTCGGCTCCACCTCGGGCATGACGGCGACGGTGGCGGTGGAGGTGTGGATGCGCCCGCGGGCTTCGGTGGCGGGCACCCGCTGCACCCGGTGGACGCCGCCCTCGTACTTGAGCTGGCTGTAGGCGTTCTCGCCGCGGACCTCGAACACGGCCTCTTTGAAGCCGCCGATGCCATTATCGGCCACGCTCGTCAGCTCCACCTTCCAGCCGCGCAGCTCGGCGTAGCGCACGTACATGCGGTAGAGGTCGGAGGCGAACAGGGCCGCCTCGTCGCCGCCCTCGCCCTGGCGGATCTCGATGATCACATCCTTGGCGTCGTTCGGGTCGCGCGGGAGCAGCAGCAGCTTGATCTCCTCCTCAAGCCGCGCGAGGGTCGCCCGCTGGCTCTCCAGCTCCTCCTGGGCCATCTCGCGCAGCTCGGCGTCGCCGCTGTTCTCGTTGAACATGGCCTGGGCCTCGTCGGCGGCCTGGCGGGCCTGCATATAGGCCCGGTAGGCGCTGACGATCGGCTCAAGGTCGCTCTGCTCGCGCGCGTACTGCTGGAGCAGGGCCAGGTTGTTCACCACCTCAATTTGGGCCATCAGCTCGCCGAGCTCGTCGTAGCGGGCGGCGACGCTTTTAAGTTTATCGAACATAGGAGCGAATCACCCTCGTATGTAATGGAAAGGTATTATAGCATGGGGATCAAGGGGAGGGCCTCGTCAACGTCACCTCCCGGTTTTGTTGGGTTTGGGCGGCTTCGCCGCCCAAACCCAACAAGAAGCCGGGTCTGGGGCGCAGCCCCAGGGACGTTGCATATAGCAAAACGGCACGGGGGTGGGCGTCGCCCACCTGCCCATGCCGTCTTGCTGTGCCGTCCTAGAAGCCCTTAGAGATCTTCTTACGCCGGTTGCGCTCAGCGCGGCGGCGCTTCTCTTTGCGCTGCTCGCTCTTCGACACGAAGTGCA
>JBAXES010000437.1:0-4252 GCA_037140315.1 Chloroflexales bacterium | reverse complement strand
GCATGGAGCGGCGCCGCGGCGCCGCTCCATGCGGCGCAGCAGGCGCGCCACCCCGTCCACATCCTGGGCGATATCCACATCGGCGAGGTAGGGGCGGCGCTGCTCCTCCGGGATGGCCCCCACCAGCAGGGCGTGCAGGTTGCGGGCCTGGTCGCGCACCTCGTGCTCGGCGGCGCCCGGCGCGCCAGCGAAGATCACCCGCCGCGCCTGGGCGTCGTGAAAGAGCAGCGGCGCCCCCGCCGGGCCGCTGCTGCCGCAGTGCGGGCAGGTCACGCTGTTGAGCGCGCCGCGCCGCAGCTCGTCGAGCGCCCCCGGCTGCTCCTGAGCGTCGAGGATCAGCCAGACTGCGGACGTAAAGCCAGCCCCGCAGCTGGGGCAGGTGAGCTCGGCCTGCTCCTGATATGAGATAGGCATAGCGGCGTGCTAAAGTTTGAGGTGCTAGGCTTCAGGTTTCAGACCGAACGTGCCAAAACGCCTCGCACCTACTGAAACGGTAACGTGGTGAATCCTGTCTGAGGTCAGAGCTTCGTGCGCCCATTGTACCATCAGTTCGCCGGGGGCTGGGGGCCTGGCACCTACCTCACCATAACCGCATACATATGGCGCACCTCGTGCGGCACGCCGGTGAGCTCTAGCTCTAGGGTGTAGCGCCCGGGTGTGGTGGGGATGAGGCGCAGCCGGTCGACCTCGATCGGCAGGCAGTCGGCCGGCAGGTCGAGGGTGCGCGCCGTCGTGGCGATGGCGGCCCCGCCGGGGGCGCAGAGGCGGGCCGTGAGGCGCGCCCCGCCCGCCGTATGCTGCGCATCATTCACCGCGAAGAGCGGCAGATCCACCGCCTCGCCGACCGCGTAGCTGCGCGGGTGGAACAGGCAGAAGGCGTACTGCGGGCTGAAGGCCATCTGCATCGCGTAGTACGAGCGCTTCGGCACCCGCCAGTAGTCCACCACGCTCCAGAGGATCGCCGGGTAGGGGTCCACGAAGATGAAGGGCACGATCCCGCCGGTGGGCCGGTACTTGTGGGAGCGCAGCCGGTCGATATAGTAGCGGTTGATGAAGATCTGGTAGTCCTGCGACAGCTCGACTATCTCGGCCAGCGAGCCGGCGTGGCGCCAGGGGATCCAGTGCGCCATAATCTCGGCCTGGAAGCCGTGGTGCTCGCTCAGGCGGGCGATCGCCCCCTCGTCCAGCGGCTCGCGGATGAAGCGCCGGCTGCTCTCGAGGTTCGGGAAGCTCTGGGCGCCAAACTCGGTGACGAAGCTCATGTTGGCCGGGAAGCGGCGCTGCATCACCTCGGCGTCGTCGAGGGTGCCGTAGGTGCGGTACCAGCCGAAGTAGGCGTGGCCGTCGGTGCCCTTGCGCAGGTAGGGCACATCCATCTCGCCCGAGCTGCGGATGGCCGGGCGGGTCGGGTCCTCGGCCTGGACGATCGCCTTGAGCTGCGTGTCCATCACGTCGCGGTTCCAGTTGAAGCCGAAGCCGGTGGCGTAGGTGCGCAGCCGCGCCGCCAGGCTTTCGTCGGCGGTGTCTTCGATCAGCACGGCCTCGTTATGCATGCACCAGACGGCCACGCTCGGGTGGCTGCCCAGCAGGCGCACCATCTCGCGCACCTGTCGGCGGGCCTCGGGCAGGATGTCATGGTCGTAGAGCCACTGGAGCGGGAAGTCCTGCCAGATCAGCACCCCCGCCGCGTCAGCCGCCTCGTAGAGCGCGGGGTGATCGACGTGGGCGTGGACCCTCAGCATGTTCATAAAGCACTCGCGCACCAGCCTCAGGTCCTCGTCGTAGCGCGCGCGGGTCATGGTGGCGATGCGCATGTCGCCCGGCGGGTAGTTGTTGCCCTTCACCAGGAAGCGCACCCCGTTGAGGTGGGCCGTCCAGCCGCGCAGCTCGAAGCGGCGCACGCCGAAGCCGAACTGCCGGGCGTCGCTCACCATATCGCCCAGCAGCACCTCGACCGTCAGGTCATACATGTCGGGCCGGCCAAGGTCGTGAGTCCACCATAGGCGTGGCTCGCGCAGCTTGATCAGCCCGCCGACCTCCTGCTTCCCGGCGCGCAGCGCCCGGCGCTGGCTGATCACCTGCGGCTCGCCCGCGAAGGTCTGCGGCGTGAAGGTGAAGCGCAGGGTCGCGTGTACGGCCTCAGCCGCGTCGATGTCCAGGTCGAAGCGGATCTGGGCGAAGCGCTCGTCGCAGGCCATCGTCATACAGCGGGCGTGGCTCAGGCGCGCCGGCCCGCTGGCGTGCAGCTCCACCGGCAGCCAGACCCCGCCGGGGTTCGCCTTGGGGTCCATACAGTCCCAGTGCGAGAAGACCCCGGTGATCATGTGCTTGTCGAGCTTATCGCGCTCCTCGGGGCAGTCCAGCTCGATCAGCACGGTGTTGCTGGCATGATGGATCAGCCCGCCCACCTCGTGCTCGTAGGGCACAAAGTAGCCCTCGTGCTGGCCCAGATCCACGCCGTTCAGGTAGGCCCGGCTGTGGTAGAAGGCGCCGTTGACCCGCAGCCAGCGGCGGGTATGGTCGGCGGGCACCGAGCCCTCGTCATGCGTGAAGCGGCAGCGGTACACCACCTTGCCGGTGTGATCGGCCAGCTCGGGGATCTGCTGCCAGTGGCCCGGCACGCTCGCCGGCAGCCAGCCCTCCTCGCCGCGCGGGTAGATCCCCTGGGTGAACACATCGAGCGAGCGGATCTGCCAGCTGTCGCTGAGGGTTTGATAGTGCATAACTCTAATGTTGAAGGCTGAATGTTGAATGCTGAATGCTGAATGCAGCCCATTCAACATTCAGCATTCAGCATTCATAATTCGCGAAGCACCTCGCGGTATACGGCGATCCGCTGGCGGCGCATGTCGGGGCGGTGGCCGAGCATGAGCTTGAGCCCCTCGGTCGCGATCTCGTAGGCGTAGCCGAGGCGCAGGGCGGCCCGCAGCAGCCCGGCGAAGCCCCAGCCAAACCACATCCGCGCCAGCAGCAGCTTGCTGCGCTGGAAGTTTATATGTCGCCGGGCCACCGCCTGCTCGCTGCTCTTGCCCTCGTGGTGGACGACCTCGGCCTCCGGCACGTATTCAATCACGGAGGCTCTGTCCCCCGCCGCCCGCCGCCTGTCGCCTGTCGCCTGCAGCCGCGCCTGCCACTCCAGCTCCTCGCTGTACATAAAGAAGCGCTCGTCGAGCAGCCCGGCCCGCGCGATCGCCGCGCTGCGCACCAGCAGGGCCGCGCCCACCAGCCAGCCCACCGCCTGGGCCACGTCGTCCGGCGCGTCGGCGCAGCGGTAGCGCCGCGCCCAGGGGTTCTGTGGCCAGAGCCGGTCCAGGGGCGTGCTCTCCCAGAGCATGCCCGCCCGCGTCGGGAAGCGCCGCCGCGAGGGCTGCACGCTGCCGTCGCCGTAGCGCAGCCGCGGGCCGGCCGCCACCAGCTCCGCGCGCGACTCCAGCTCGGCGACCAGCCGCGCGATCGCGCCGCCCACCACCTCGGTGTCCGGGTTGAGCAGCAGCACGTAGTCGGGCGAATGTTGAATGTTGAATGTTGAATGTTGAATGTTCGGGCCATTCAACATTCTTAATTCATCATTCAACATTATGGCCCGCAGGGCCACATTGTTCCCCGCCGCGAAGCCTAGGTTCGCCCCAGGCTCGATCAGCCGCACTTCGGGGAACTCGGCCCGCAGCATGTCGGGGGTTCCGTCGGCGCTGGCGTTGTCCACCACGATGATGTGGTAGGTGATCGCGCCCTCCGACAGCGACTCCGCCACCGAGCGTAGGCAGCGCCGCAGTAGCTCGCGCACGTTCCAGGAGACAATGATGATCGCTAGTGTGGGCATAGTGCAGCAGGGGCCGGGTAGATGCTTCGCGGAGTTTACCTCGAGAGGTCACAAGTCTTCCTTTTGGCCTCGTAAGTATTCCTTGAGAGGTCACAAGTCTTCCTTTTGACCCCGTAAGTATTCCTTTTGACCCCGTAAGTATTCCTTTTGACCTCTCAAGCGTTCCTGGGCAGCTTAGTAGTGTATCGACACGGTCTCGGTGCTGCCCTCCTCGGCGAAGATCAGCAGCTCGTTCTCGTCGCGCAGCCACGAGATCGGCAGCTTGTAGTCCTCTTGCGGGCCGACCTGCCAGTAGCGCCCGACATTATACCCGTTTAGCCAGATCTGTCCCTTGCGTAGCTCGCCGACCCGCAGCCTAAGGCTGGTGGCATCTCCAATCGCTGATCGGCTGAATGTCGCCCTATAGAACGCCGGCCCCCTGTCCCCTATCTC
>JBAXES010000436.1:0-4253 GCA_037140315.1 Chloroflexales bacterium | reverse complement strand
GTGAACGACGACATCCCCGGCGGCAGCACGCTGGACTCGCAGATCGAGTTCACCCCCGAGGTCGACGGCTTTTACTTCGTGCAGGTCAAGAATGTGGGCGACATCGGCAACCAGTTTATCCGCTACGATCTGACGCTCCTACTCTGTCTGCCGGGCCAGACGGACTGCGGACGGCCGAGCGATGGATCGACGACGAAGCCGGTGCAGCCGATCACACCGCAGCCGACCGGCACACCGGCGGATGAGTTTGTGCTCGACCCCTCGAGCACACCGCGGCCGACGGCAACGGCCACCCCGTAAGGTCACAGATTGAGCAGCAGCCCGCGCGATGAGGCCCAGACGATCATCAGCCAGCTGGCCGAGATCGGCCCTCGCCGTGCGGGGTCGCCCCAGGAGGCGACGGCCGCAGCCTTCGTCAACGGGCGCCTGCGCCGCGCGGATATGGGCGTCACCACCCACTCGCTGCTGCTCTCGCCGCGCCGCCGTCGGCTCTATGGCGCCGCCGCCGCCGCCGGGCTCTTGGGCGCGCTCACCGCGATCTTTCTCCCCCTGCCCTCCCTTGCCCTGGCCCTTGCGGCGATCATCACTCTGGCCCTCGATGCGGCAATTGGCCCGCTGGCTCAGATCGGGCCGCGCCACGCGAGCCAGTCGATCATCGGCACCCAGGCCATTGTCGGGGGGGCCGGCCTGGCCTCGCGATCACCGCGCTGGCGGGTTGTTATCCTGGCCCCGCTCGACTCGCCGACCGTGGCGGCGGGGCTGTCCGCGCTCGCCGGCCCAAGCCTCTCGGCAGGCATGGCGCGGGTGGGCGCTCTGGCGCTGGTGGGCGTAGCGGCGCTGGCAGAGCTTGCGAGCCCGAATCGGGGCTGGGTGCTCCTTGTGGCACCGGCGGCCACGCTGCTCGCCCTTCAGCTGGCGGCCACGCTGCGTGGCCCACGCCCTGCCCCGCACGATGGCAACCTTGGCGCTCTGGCGGCCATGGTGCTGGCGGCGCAGCGCCTGTGCGCACTGGAGTATGTTGAGGTCTGGGCTGCGGCGGTCGGCGCAAGCTCCCTCGACCCCGGCGGCGTCGAGGATCTGCTGCGGATCTACCCTTTTGAGCGGGAGCGCACGCTGATCATCGCGATCGAGCAGCTCGACGGCGAACAGCTCTGCTACGGCGTCGACGGGCCCCAGGAGATCGTGAGCCTGGCGGCCCTGGCGGCAGAGGTGCCCCTGATCGCTGCCGCCCAGCGCGCTCGCGCCCACGGCGCAGCGCTGACCGAGCCGCTGCGCCGCAGGGGGCTGCGGACTATTTCGGTGTATGGCGACAGCGCCGGCGGCGCAGCAGCGGTCGCGCCCCAGGTCGCCGCGTCGCAGAGCGAGCGCGCCGCCCTGCTGATCGCGGCGATCGTGCAACAGCTTGAGGGCGGGGGCTAGCCGCGCTCACTCCGCCCGCCTTGGCCGGTACTGGACGGCCTCTGCCAGATGCGCCGCGCCGATCTGATCGCTGCCTGCCAGGTCGGCGATCGAGCGGGCCAGCTTCAGCACGCGGTGGTAGCCGCGGGCCGAGAGGTTGAGCTGCCGCACGGCGGCCTTCATCAGGCTCTGGCCGGCGCCGTCGAGCTGGCAGTGCTCGCGGATCTCGCCGGCGCCCATGTCGGCGTTGCTCAGGCAGCGTGGGTGGCCCCGGAAGCGCCGCTGCTGCCGCTCGCGGGCGGCCATCACCCGCGCCCGGATGGCCGCGCTCGGCTCGCCGAGCCGGTCGCCGCTCAGCTTCTCGTAGTTTACCCTGGGCACCTCGACGTGGATGTCGATCCGGTCGAGCAGCGGCCCGCTGATCTTCTTCTGGTAGCGGCCCACCAGGGCCGGCGAGCAGGTACACTGGCGCTCGGAGTCGCCGTGCCAGCCGCAGGGGCAGGGGTTCATCGCCCCGATCAGCATGAAGTTTGCCGGGAAGGTGACGCTGCCGATCGCCCGGCTCAGCGTCACCACGCGGTCCTCCATCGGCTGCCGCAGCACCTCAAGCTTCTGGCCGAACTCCGGCAGCTCATCGAGGAAGAGCACGCCCCGGTGGGCCATCGAGACCATGCCCGGCTTGACCCGGCCGGCCCCGCCGCCCACCAGGCCCGGCTGCGAGGTGGTGTGGTGCGGCGAGCAGAAGGGCCGCCGTCGGATCAGGGGCGTGTCACGCGGGAGCTGGCCGCTCACGCTGTAGATCTTGGTGACCTCCAGGGCCTCCTCCAGGCTCAGGGGCGGCAGGATGGAGAGCAGCGCGCGGGCCATCATGGTCTTGCCCGAGCCGGGGGTGCCATTAAGAAGGGCGTTGTGCCCGCCGCATGCGGCCACCTCCAGCGCTCTCTTCACATGCTCCTGGCCGCGCACGTCCTGAAAGTCCACCGGGTAGGTCAGCTCGCCATCCTCAAAGCGGACGCTCGCCAGGTGCGGGGCGATCAGCTGCGCGCCCGCCAGGTGGTCGGCCAGCTCGACCAGGGTGCGCACCGGGATGATCGCCGGCCCCTCGATCAGGGCGGCCTCGGCGGCGTCCTCGGCGGGCAGGTAGATCGTCTTGACGCCGCGCGAGCGGGCCACGGCGGCCATCGAGAGCACGCCGTCGGTGTGGCGCAGGCCGCCGTCGAGGCCCAGCTCGCCGATGAACACCGCCTGGCTGGCGTCGCCCTCCACCTGCTGGGCGGCCAGCAGCAGGCCCACGGCGATCGGCAGGTCGTAGGCCGGCCCGGCCTTGCGCAGGTCGGCCGGGGCCAGGTTCACCGTCAGTCGCTTGAGCGGGAAGCTCATGCCCGAGTTGCGGATAGCCGAGCGCACTCGCTCGCGGCTCTCCTGCACCGCAGCGTCGCCCAGGCCCACCACGGTGAACGCGGGTATGCCGCCGGCGATATCGACCTCCACCTCGATCAGCACGCCCTCCAGGCCGATCAGGGCGCAGCTGAACACTTTTGCGAGCATCGGGGCCTCCTATCGCGATTGTAGAGCGCCGGGGGTCGGGCAGGGCTTGTTACCTCATATCAAATCTTGATTGATACCGTGCATCCGGTCACCCTGAGCGCAGCGAAGGGTCTTCCCCTACACGCAACTGGAAGATGCTTCGCTTCGCTCAGCATGACATGCACTATCATGTGAGATTCGATATCACTCAAGCCCTCAGGCTTGGCCAGACTGACCAGATGGGGACTCGCATGTGTACCGCTGGAGGGCAGGGGCAGGATACGGTTGGCACTAACCACCAGAATCTCCGGCCAGCATCTTAGATAGGTCTGCCGATGGACAGATGTCGGGGCGACCTCTATAATCGAGACGAGATCTTATGTTTGTGATATGAAGGTACATGATACGAACCCCCGCCTCCCCGAGCCGAGGCTCGATCCGCCGCACGGGCGCTGTCGTCGTCGACGCGCTCCTCCCCCTTGGTGCTGTGGTGGCCGCCCTGCTTGTGGGGGCGCTGGTGCTGCTCCTGCTCGGCAAGAACCCCGCCGTGGCCTACGGGGCCATGTTCCGCGGCGCCTTCGGCAGCCTCTCGGGGATCACGCAGACCCTGGCGAAGGCTACGCCGCTGCTGCTGGTCGGCCTGGGGGTGATCATCGCCTTCCGGGCGCAGGTGATCAACATCGGCGGCGAGGGCCAGCTGGTGGTGGGCGCGCTGGCGGCCACGGCCTGCTCGCTCGCGCTGAGCGGCCTGCCGGGCTGGCTGCTGCTGCCGCTCACCGCCCTGGCCGGTGCCCTGGCCGGCGGGCTGTGGGGCCTGGTGCCGGGCATCCTTAAGGCGCGCCTCGATGTGAACGAGATCCTCAGCACGGTGATGATGAACGCCATCGCCGTGCAGCTGATGAACTACCTGCTGCGCGGCCCTATGCTCGACCCGGTGCAGGTCGCGGCGGGCACGAACATCCCGCAGTCGGCGGCGCTGCCCGAGGCGGCCTGGATCGTGCGGCTGGTGCCGCGCACGCTCTTCCACGCCGGGTTTATCCTGGCCCTGGCGCTGGCCGCCGTGGTCGCCCTGCTGCTCTGGCGCACCACCCTGGGCTACCGCATCCGCGCCGTGGGCCTCAGCCCCTCGGCCGCGCGCTACGCCGGCATCCCGGTGGCGACGATCACGGCCACGAGCATGGTGCTCAGCGGCTGCCTCTGCGGGCTGGCCGGCGCCGTGGAGGTGATGGGCGTCCACCACCGGGTGGTCGAGGGCCTCTCGGGGGGCTACGGCTTCAGCGGGATCGTGGTGGCGCTCTTCGGCGGCCTGCACCCCTTCGGCGCGATCC
>JBAXES010000435.1:0-4256 GCA_037140315.1 Chloroflexales bacterium | reverse complement strand
CTTGCAGAACTTCTGTGAGTCATCCGCCGTGCGGTTACAGCTAGGGCAACGCTTCATCGTGGCCTCTCAGGGTGGGCGGGTATCGGATTTGGGCGCTGGCGCAGGCCAGTGTGCTATGGTAGCACCCGAAGATGAGCAGGAGGTGAAGCTGCGCTAAGTGAGATCTTTAATAACATTGTTTTGCAGACATATGCCGGCTTCGTCGGCATATGTCTGCAAAACAATAAGGTATTACCGCGCGTCGAGGAGGTAGGCGGGGGCCCACCAGTAGTCGTAGATTGGCCGGCGCTCGATCAGGGCGAACCCGGCGGCGCGCAGGTCGGACTCCCATGCGGCGATGGGCTGCTCGTAGTTGGTGCGGGCGGCGCTGCGGTCGAAGTAGCCGAAGAAGACGGGCATGAGGAAGCCCTGGGCGACGAGGCCGCCGTCGCCGGCGTACTCGGCGAGGCCCTGCTCGTAGCGGGCGGTGAAGTGGGCCATGCGATCGGGCGCGTAGTGCTCGCCGAGGTTGGGCACATCGAACTCGGCGAGCAGCAGGCGCGCGCAGTGGCCGCGCAGCCAGGCCAGCATGATGCGGCGCTCGACGGGCGCAAGCGACTGGAGGCTGAAGGTGGCCTGGGCCAGCTCCCAGCGGCCGCCCTCGTCGGTGAACTGCTGGATGGTCCCGTGGAACGCGGAGTGGGCGATGCCGCGGGCCTCTAGGGCGGCGCGGGCCTGGGCGAGCATGGGGGCCGACGGCTCGACCATATCGACGCGGACGACCTGGGGCGTGAGGGCCGGCACGAGGGCCATGCCGTCGCCGACGCCGATGTCGAGGATGCCGACGCGGCGGTAGCTGGCGTACACATTGCGCAGGGCCGCGCTAGCGCACGCGTAGAGCGGCAGGTTGCCGCCGTCGCGGATGAATGCGGCGAAGGCCGCGCCGGTGACATAGACCCCGGCCTTGCCGGCGGCGAGCACGCGCTCGAGGTAGGCGGCGGCGGCGGGGTAGACCAGGCTGGCGGGCTGCTCCTGGGCGGCCTGGCGGGCGAGCGCGGCGGCTGCGGCGTAGTCCTGGTCGCCGAAGGCGCGTAGGGCGCGCGCGAAGTGCTGGTTCATGGCCCCCCTACGAAGAGAATAGATCGGACGGGGCATCTTATTGTACCCCACCAAGGAAAGACCCTGCATGGATCCGAATGCTCCTCTTCGAAACTTATGATCCGGGCATTCTGATCAGAAGTTCGCAGGCTGTTTTCCGGCCTGCGCTCCCAGTGGCATATGTGTCTCCTGGGGCATAACGAACACCAGCGGTGGTGCCACCGCTGGTGTTCGTTATGTTGGCAACCTGCACATCATGGGACGGCAACATTCCTGTATACGCCAGCTGGGCCTTATGCCTCCATTGGCGGGAGCAGGCCAAGCTGCTGGAATAGGCCCATCATATCGCCGTAGATCCACTCTTCTACGATCTGATCGTTGACCGTGTGTGCGAAGAAGAGGCCGGTCATCTCGATATGCTTGCCGGTTGGGGGAGCGTCTATGCCTGGCATTGGCCCCGTCTGGGTGCCCTGGAATACCCAGCGCCCCGCCTGGGTGGTTCCTTCGCTGATGGCCTCGATCACCTGAAGGGTGAGATCAGGGAAGGCTGCGCGTAGGGCGAGGATATGCTGCTTGTAGGCGTCGAGGCCGACGACATCGGGCTGAGGAGGCTCGTGGCGGACAATAGTGTGCGCAAAGGTTATCTCCAGGTCGTTGATCCGCCCTTCGCTCCAGGCGCGCTCATAGATCTGGAGGGCCCGCGCTTTCATCGCTTCGTTATCTTCGGACTGGGCTTCTTGCATCGTCATTCGTACCTCCTTACTGTCGAGATTGTGCGCACCGTCCGTGTGCCGGTTGCCATGCAACGACGACTAGGACACAAATGACCAGGAGGGGAGTGCTGCGATGAGTGTCTGTATGATACTCTGTGACGTCATATGTGAGAGAGTCGCCCTGATCACAGGTGGGGAATGTCTCTTCACTGAGCATCAGGGGCACTGAAGCTGCCGCCAGCCTAAGCCCTCTCTTTATGCTACAATGCCCGCGCGGTTTTCTTAGGAGCAGAGGCCATGGACATCCATATGGACATCCTTGATGGTAGGAAGATCGTGCTCGGGGTCTGCGGGAGCATCGCGGCCTACAAGGTGGCGCAGCTCGCCCGCAACCTGACGCTGGCCGGCGCGCAGGTGGACGTGATCATGACCGAGACGGCCACGCGCTTCGTGGGCGCGGCCACCTTCCAGGCGCTCACCGGCCGGCCGGTGCTCGTCAGCATGTGGGCGCTGCCTGAGGACGGCGTGGTCGGCCACGTGGCGCTGGGGTCGCAGGCCGATGTTGTGGTGGTGGCCCCGGCCACGGCCAACCGGATCGCGCATATCGCCGCCGGCATGAGCGACGACCTGCTAACCACGACGATCCTGGCGACGCGAGCGCCGGTGCTGCTGGCCCCGGCGATGAACCCGCAGATGTACGCGGCCGCGGCCACGGTGGCGAATGTGGCGACGCTGCGCGCGCGGGGCTTCACGGTGCTGGAGCCGGCCGAGGGGCGTATGGCCGAGCGCGTGGAGGGCAAGGGGCGCATGCCTGAGCCGCCGGAGCTGGAGGGTGAGATCCGGGCCCTGCTCGGTCGCAGCGGCGGCCCGCTCGGCGGGCGCCACGTGGTGATCACCGCCGGGGGCACCCAGGAGCCGATCGACCCGGTGCGCTATATCGGCAACCGCTCGTCGGGGCAGATGGGCTACGCGATGGCAGCCCGCGCCCGCGACCTGGGGGCCCGGGTGACGCTGATCAGCGGGCCGACCGCGCTTATGCCGCCCGCCGCCGTGGCGCTGGTGCGCGTGGAGACGGCCGTGCAGATGCAGGCGGCCCTCGCCAACGCCGTGGCCGACGCCGATATGCTGATCATGAATGCGGCGGTGGCCGACTTCCGCCCGGCCGAGGCCGTGGAGCAGAAGATCAAGAAGAGCGGCGACGCCGGGCTGACCCTGCACCTGGTGCCGAACCCGGATATTATCGCCGGCCTGGCTGACCGCCGCGACTTCTTTAAGGTGGGCTTCGCCGCCGAGACGAATGACCTGCTGGCGAACGCGCACGGCAAGCTTGAGCGCAAGGGCCTGGATATGATCGTGGCCAATGATGCGGTGTTGAGCATCGGGCAGCCAGAGATCGCCCTGACCCTGATCGACCGGGATGGCGTGATGAGCATGCCGCGCCAGCCGAAGGCCACGGCCGCTGCGGCGCTGCTCGATGAGGTTGTGGCGCGCTTCCAGCGCTGGGAAATACATTAACACATATGAATTTGTCGGCAAATATGATAGTCTCACAATATTGCATACTTTCATACGTGTCGAATATTCCGAGGGCCTGATGACCATAGACCGTAAGGAGACTCCCCCGCAGGAGGGCGCATCGAGTGGGACGACGCAGGTCGGCCAGGTGATCGGCGGGCTGGAGCGGCTGACCCGCCGCCTGCCCAGCGGTCGCCCGCGGCGGCCCCGGCCCTACCGCAGCATCCGATCGGCGCCGCCGCGCGAGCAGATCGCGGGCCTGGTGGCCGCCCTCGGCGATACCAGTCACCCGCTGCACTCGGCGGCGGTCGATGAGCTGGTGGAGATCGGCGTGCCGGCGGTGCCGCTGATCTGCGACGTGATCGGCCCGCAGCAGCCGTGGCTTACGGCCTACCGCGCCGCTGACGCCGCTGGGCGCATCGGCGACGGGCGGGCGGCCGGGCCGCTGATCAGCGCCCTGAGCCACCCAAACAGCAATGTGCGCTGGAGCGCGGTGCGGGCCCTGACCACGGTCGGCGATGTGCGCGCGCTCTTTGAGCTGCGCCGGGTGGCCCAGAACGACCAGGGCCGCACGAGCTGGGGCGAGCCGGTGGCCGGCGCCGCACAGAGCGCCCTCGACCAGCTGAACCAGCGCAGCGTCTGGGGCCAGAGCGTCGAGCTGATCAAGACGGCCGTGAGCTCGGTGCTGATGATCCTGGCGCTGACCCTGGCCTTCAGCGTGGTGAGCACGGCGCGCGGTGAGTTCGAGCGCTTCGGCCTGTATATCCCCGGCCAGACGCAGCTGCCGCAGCTGGTGCTGCCGACGGTGGCGCCCACCGCGACCCGGCCGCCGCAGCCCACCAGCGTCGGCATAGCGGCCCCGGACGCGACGGTCGCGTCGGCGCCCACGAGCGTCTTTGGCGCCACCAGTGCGATCACCGGCACGGTGCAGCAGGCCTCGAACGTGCGGCC
>JBAXES010000434.1:0-4265 GCA_037140315.1 Chloroflexales bacterium | reverse complement strand
GGATAGGCAACAACACCAGCCCTCCACACCACGGATCACGGATCACGCATCACCCAGATGGCTCATCCCGGCGCTGCTGATCGCCGCCGGGCTGCGGCTGCCGCTGCTGGGCGCGGCGGAGCTTCAGGGCGACGAGGCGTACGTGCTGATGCTGGCCCGCGGCATCCGCTACGGCCAGCCCGACATCCTCTTCGTGCATATGAAGGGGCCGGTAGAGGCCCTGTTGCCCGCCGGGCCGCTGGTGATCACCGGCGTTGTCACGGAGTGGGCCGCCCGCCTGCCCTTCGCCGTCGCCGGCCTGGCGCTGATCGTCGGGGTCTGGGCGCTGGCCGGCCGGCTGATCGGCGGGCGCGCGGGCGGCGCGGCCGGGCTGGTGGCCGCCTGCGCGCTGGCGGTCGACGGCTTCCTGATCGCCTTCAGCCGGATCGTGCAGTACCAGAGCGTGATCATGCTGCTCACGGTCGCCGCCGTCTGGCTCTGCTGGCGCTTCTACGAGGGCGCCGAGCGGCCCCGACGCTACCTGCTGGGCGCGGCCTTCTGCGTGGGGGTGGCGACGCTCGCCCACTACGACGGGGCATTGTCGGCGCCGGCCCTGGCCTGGCTGGTGGTCGTCGGCGGCCGGCGGCGGGGCTGGTCGGCCCGCCAGTGGGCCGCCGAGCTGGCCGGGCCGGTCGCCCTCGGACTGCTGCTCACCCTCAGCTTCTACCTGCCCTTCGTGCTGCACGAGCACTTCGCCCGCACCCTGGACCATCTGGAGACGCGCAGCGGCCAGGGGGGCGCCGGGCCGGCCCTCTACAACAGCCTGATCGGCTACGCCGAGCTGGCCGGCTTCTACAGCTTCCCGGCCGCGATCGTCTCTGCCGGGCTGGCCCTGCTCGGCGGCCTGGCGAGCTGGCTGGCCATCTACCTCCGCCCGCGGGCGCTCGGCCTGGCCCTGGCCGCGCTCCTCGCCGGCGGCGGGCTGATCGCCGCCCTGGCCCCGCAGATCTTCGCCATCGGCGACGGCCGCAGCCTGGCCGTGCTGGCGATCGCCCCGCCGATCATCGGCCTGGCCCTGGCCCCGCGCCTGCCCGCCGGCATGCGCGCGCTGGTGATCTGGTTCGCCACGCCGTTCATCGTGATGGCCTTCCTCTTTGCCGACCCGCGCACCCACTTCTACACCATGCACCTGCCGGGCGCGCTGCTGGCGGGCCTGGCCGTGGCCCGGCTCTACGCGGCGCTGCGGCGCGCGCCCTGGCTGCGCGCGGCCCTGGCCGCCGGCGGGGCCGCCCTGCTGATCGCCGCCCTGCCCTACGCCTACCTGATCTTCCTGCGCCAGCGCCCCGAGTACCAGCGGCGCTACCCCGACACGCGGGCCGCGATCTACCGGCCGCTCACCGGCGACACCCTGGCCGACGACGGCTACTTCGGCTTCCCGCAGCAGGACGGCTGGAAGGCCGTGGCCGCCCTCTTCCAGCGCGGCGAGCTGCGCGGCACGGTGGACAGTAACCAGGAGCTGTTCACCAGCGGCTGGTATCTGCGCGGCCAGTTTATGTGCGCCGTGAAACCCGACTACTACGTTGTCTCCGAGAACACCCGGCCCTACTATATCCCGCCCGGCTACCAGGAGTACGGCGCGGTGACGGTCTCCGGCGAGCGCACGCTGACGATCTTCAGCCGCGCGCCGGTGGCCGGGCCGCCGCGCATCCTCGACGCCGCCAACTACACAGCTGACTACGACAGCTCCCCCGTGCCCGACTTCCCGCTGCGCCGGCTGCTCAGCGGGGTGGTGCCGCAGCGCGCGAGCGACGCCGCATGGCGGGCGGGCTTCAGCCTGCGCGGCTACGACCTCGACCGCAGCCAGCTTGGCCCCGGCGATGTGGCCTTCCTGACCTTCTACTGGCGCGCCACACGGCCACAGCCTGCCGGATACGTTCCCGTACTCCAAATCCGCAACGCCGCTGGCGTCGTCGTCACAGAGGCCACCGGCATCTGTAGCCGTATGCCTTCTGAAGTTTGGGCCACAAACTACGTGAACGACGCGCCCTTCCTCATCCGCGCTGACGATCTGCCGCCGGGCGAGTACCGGCTGGCGGTGGCCATGCGCGATGGGGCGGGGACTCTGCTGCCGCTGGACGATGGGGCTACGGCGCGGGATCTGGGAGTAATACTTTTCAAATAGCGAGTCTTCCACTAATACCATAATGTTTGGTTTTTATATACGATTAATACTTTTATATATGCATACACACATACATCATCCAAATAGAGTATTGGGACTGGATTTTGTTCGGTTTTTTGCAGTACTTCTTGTGATCGGCAGACATCTACAATTACCGCCGAATTCGCCCTATATACTAGAAATTTGGCGGCAAGGCGGGTGGGTAGGTGTAGACCTTTTTTTTGTCTTGAGTGGTTTTCTCGTTTCTTCACTACTCTTCAACGAATTTAAACGCACAGGAACTACCAACGTCAAGCGATTCCTGATTCGCCGAGGCTTTAAGATTTATCCGGCCTTTTATCCTATTTGTGTCACTTTCGCGAACTCGAAAAGAAAATCGCATGGATACCTTCCTGGTTCTTGTATTTGAGTGGATGCTTGTTGCTAGCGCCGGCCTTCATTTTTCAGCTTGAAACTCACAAATGGATACCTGTTGCTGGTGTTATTTTGTTCTTTGTAGGAAGTGGGAACATTCTTATCGCGGCACTACGAATAACTGAAACATCCTTTACACCGCTTAAACTGCTCGGCAACCTGAGTGCTGCAAGTTATTCTATTTATTTATGGCATATGCCGATCAATCTATGGGGTTCTGTAATATTACGTAAAATCACCCGATTTGATAGTTTTCTATTATACTTTTTTAGCTACATTATTGGCTCATTCGCGTTTGGCTGGCTCATGAATCAGATTATCGAGGCTCCGGTCTTATTCTTACGTGACTCACTTTTTCCAGTCGAGGAAAAGAACCGCAGGAGCAGTGAGCATACGGTAAACTAGCAGGGTCTGGCAACGAGCCGTAGGCTCCGCAGGGGCGACTTCAGTTGCCCCTGCGGAGCCTGACGTTGCACATCAGCCTCTGCCCTACCGCGTCGCCGTAAGAGCGATCTCGGACACGCGCACGCTGATCGGTCGGGCGTCGCCGTTGCCCTCCAGGGCCTGGCCGCTGGTGGGCGGCTCGACGCTGCGCAGGCGGACGACGGTCTTTCCAGCGGGGAGGTTCAGCAGCAGAGTATAGCGGCGCTGGCCTGCGGGCAGGGCGATGTCGGCGCTGCCAGTAGGCAGATCCAGGCGCAGGGTGCGCGGGCCACCTGCGGGCTGGGCGCTAAATGTGAGCAGGTGTGGCCCGGCTGCGGGCGCAAACAGCCCCAGCTCTGCCGAATCGCCCAGCCAGCGGTAGGGCGCGGTGCCGGTCGGGCGCTCCAGCGGCCCCCAGCCGTCGCGGATCTGCACCACCGGCATCGGGGCGGCGGCGGGAACCTCGTAGGCGATCAGCCAGTCGTCCTCGTAGATCGGCCCCGACACGCCCAGCCCGGCCTCGACCAGGGCGCGGAAGGGGGCCTCGTCTGCGGGCTGGAGGTTCAGCGGGCCGAGCGGGCGCTGCTTGTAGCCGATAACGTAGCGGTAGCCGATGGTGCGCAGGGCGGCGGGCCAGCCCCCCGGCTCGGCGGCGATGTCGCCCAGGGCACCAGCCCGCAGGTCGCGCAGAGCGGGTAGGCCCATCTGCGGCTGCGGGTAGAGCCGCGAGTGGTAACCACCGCTGATCGGGCGGTCGTGGACGGTCTGAAAAAGCATGCGCTCAGCGTCGCGGTAGGGCACATCCTGGTGGAAGGGGAACTCCAGGATCGCGCCGTCGTCGGTGTGGGGCAGGGCAGCCAGGAAAGGCGGCACTTCAGGCGTGCGGGTAATGATCGGCGCGGGCAGATAGTCGAGCAGCACGAGGGTCATCAGTGCGGCGAGGGCCACAGGCCGCCAGCGGCGGTGTCGGTCGCCGATCTCGGCCAGGATCGTCGCCGCGCCGTGGGCGGCGAGCAGCGCCAGGGCAATCGTCACCAGGACATTGAAGCGGTCGGGCTGGCGGGTGAGGCGCACCACCGGCAGATTGGCCAGCAGGGCGTAGGGCAGGGGTACGCCGGTGCTGACTCCATTCACCCGCAGCTCAGCGCCGAGGGAGAGCACCGCAAAGGCGAGGGCCATCAGGCCCCACGGGCGGGCGACCGGGCGGCGCACGAGGGCCAGCAGCGCCAGGGCCGACGCCGCCAGGCCCAGGTAGAAACGTCGGTTG
>JBAXES010000433.1:0-4299 GCA_037140315.1 Chloroflexales bacterium | reverse complement strand
CCTTGGAATCAAGAAGCGGCCCCCCGTCCCCCCGTCGCCGGGAGGCCAGGGGGCCGCGCGGCGACGGGAGAAAAGGCCGACCCTACCAGAGGGTCAGCTGCTGGAGGACGACCGGCTGTGGCTGCGGGCGCAGCGGTCGCCGCTGCGGTGCGGGCGTGGGGAGGTCGAACAGGCTGGCCTGCGCAATCTCGATGACAGCGGGATCGCTGACGATGATCGCCACCGGTTCGGGCGGCGGCGGCGGTGCCTGGCCGAGGGCGACCCGCACGGCGGCGAGGCGCTCCGGCAGGGTGTCGTGGACGCCAATCCAGTCGCGCCCGCGCTGGAGGGTGGCGTAGCGCTCGTCGTTCCGACGGGCGAAGGTCGCGTCGAGGTCATCCCCGACCACACCCTCGCGGTCGTCGAGCTGATGGATGTCGCGGGAGATCTTGGCCAGGGCGGTGTGGTCGGCGCCGGCCTGCTTGACCAGCGCGCCGTCGGGGGTATCGCCGGCGAAGAGGATGGCCGCGCCGTTCTGCTGCCCAAGCTTGTGCAGCTTCTTGTGGCCGCCGGTGCCCTTGTAGACCAGGTAGTACACCCGGACTTCGCGGGCCTCCGCCGGGATGGCCGGGTCGAACTGCTTGCCCAACCGCCAGATCCGCCGGCTGGCCTGGTCGCGCAGGAAGTGCGACTGGGCCATCTCGACCCAGAGGATCGAGTCGAACTCGGCCTGCAGGTTCAAGCCCTCGCTGACGTGGGTGTAGGGCACGATCACGACGTGGTGGCCGTCCTGCACGGCCTGGCGGATGACATCCTCGCGCCGCTCGGGGTCCATGTGCGGCAGGCACCACGGGCGGAACTCGGCCAGGATGGCGGCGTAGCGCGCGGCGGTCACCCGCTCGCCGTTTTGCTCGACATAGAGCATGATTCGGCGGTGCTGCTGTCGCTCGCGGGTGACGAGCTCCTGCACCGTGCGCTCCAGGGGGTAGGTGTGGTCGGCGGCGAGCAGCGGCGCGTCGAGGATCTGCGCCTCGCCGAGGATGTCGCCCCAGGGGCCGCGCAGCTTCTGGAAGACCGTGAAGTTCGGGGCGACCATCGGCAGCACGCTCCACCAGCGCGGGATGCTGCCCTTCGCCAAGCGGGCGGCGTTGTTGCCCTGCTGTGAGAGATCATCAAGGTGGCTGGTGATGCCGTGGTAGTGGTAAGCGAGGTCGCGCGCGCGGACCCATGTCACGGTCTGTTCGGCGTCGGCCTCGGCCGCGATCAGGTGCTGCTCGGCAGCGATTCCGATCTCAGGATGATCGGCGTCCTTGGCCAGTTCGAGTGCGTCGCGGGCCTGGGTCACGGCGGCGCGGGCGGACTCCACCCGCGCGCGCAGGCTGGGGTCGTCCATCGCAACCAGCACCGGGATCTCGACCAGCTTCGGCATGTACGCGCCGACGTCGAGCACTCCGATGTAGATCATCTCCGAGAGAAAATGCGGCAGCAGCGTGGCGCTGATGCCGGGCACCTCGATCACGCTGGTGGTGCGGTCAATGGCCCCGCTGCCCTTGCGGGCGTCGCCCTCGCGCTCGGTGACGTGCTCCTGCACGACCCCGAAGCGCTGCACGGCGGCATCCACATCCGTCCAGCCTAGGCCGAGCCGCAGCCAGAAGGGCGGGTGGTAGCGAAAGACGTAGTGGTAGAGGTGCCGCAGCTCGCCGCCGGTGTGGGTGCCCGAGGCGAGCAGCCGGCACTGGGACGCCCGCATCATCTGGTGGTGGGCCTGAGCGATGTCGGTGGCCTCGCTGCGCCCGTTGTGGCTCTCGTCGATGACGGCCAGGGCCGCGCAGCCCCGGTATTTCCGGTAGGCGTAGGCGTAGGGCGAGAACGAGTCCGGGCAGACCGGGCCAGGCGTTCCGTCCGGCGTGATGCGCGCGTTTACCTGAAGCGCCCGCCCCGCCGCCCGCGACCAGGTGGCGAAGGGGGTGTGCGGGTACTTCTGCGCGCGGGCCTCGGTCTTGACGATGCTCCAGAGCGGCGCGCCGCACTGAGCGCAGCGGCGGCGCTTCTTCTCGAAGTAGGTCAGCGAGGTGACCGGCTCAGCCGCGTCCTCGTCCTCGTCGCTGACGACCTTGCCGCGCGGTACGTCCGCCACGGTCGCCCGACAGTCCGGGCAGGTGAAGGTCGTCCGCTCCACGGTGGTCATCACGATCTGGCCGCTCATTCGGTCGCGGTAGGCGATGACGTTCCCACGCCGGCCCTCGGTCACGGCCTCCAGATAGGGCAGCCGCGCCTCGGGCGGGTTGAGGTCAGGAACCTCCGTGGTGGTCTGATGCCTGATCACGGCGGGCTGCCAGCGCAAGCCGGTCGCCGCCTTGGTCGAGTGGGAGATCAGGGCGATCACCGCCGGCGCGTCACTCGTCGCGCAGCGGGCCATCCAGCGGTCCACATCGGTGTGGTCACGGATGACCAGCACCTCGGCTGCCGGGAAGGCCCCGGCGATCTCGCGCCGCCAGGTCGGGATCACCCGCTTGGGCGGGGCGATCCAGATCGGCAACGCCTTCGGTGTCTGCCCGTCCGTGTGGCGGTTGGCCTTCCATGCCTTGGCGAGCCGCCGCACCCAGGCGGGCTTCGTCTGGTGTTGAAACGCGGTCGCTTGCGCCTTCCAGTAGTGGCAGAGGGTGGCGATCAGGGCGACGATCTGGCGGGTCTTGCCGACCCCCGGCTCGCCCTGAAACATCGCCCGGCCGCTGTCCCAGAGGGCGCGGCGCAGGGCGAAGACTCGGTGCATCTGCGCCGGTGCGAGGCCGGGGTGATCCGCGCCGGGGAGCTGCTTGTCGAGTCCGATCTGGGCGACCACGCGGATCTCCCAGTCTTCGGGGTCGAGTTGGTAGTGTGGCTGGTGCTTTCCCAACACCTGGGCCGCCAGGGTGGGCAGCAGCGGCTGGAGGAAGGCGAAGGCTGCGTCGT
Source organism: Chloroflexales bacterium (assembly GCA_037140315.1). Lineage (GTDB taxonomy): Bacteria > Chloroflexota > Chloroflexia > Chloroflexales > Chloroflexaceae > Oscillochloris. The sequence continues at coordinate 1,368 of JBAXES010000433.1, read as the reverse complement.
TCTGGTAGTGGGCCACCGCCCCGGTCGCCAGGTCGAGCACGCCCAGGACGGGGTTGTCCTCGATCTGCGCGACCTCGACCACGCCTTTGGCGCGCAAGTCGTCATCGACCGGCATCCGCGTGGCCTGCTTGCTGGTGGCGGTGGTGATCACGAAGCGCTCGCCGTGCGGGCCGTCGAGGATGTCGCCATCCAGCAGGCCGGAGAGGATGAGCGCGGCGAGGTGGGCCGGGCCGGTGGGCGGCATCAGCGGGCGGGCGAAGACGCCCTCCGCCTGCAGGGTCACGGCGCTGCGCCAGGCCGGGCCGTGGTGCAGGCCGCTCGCGGCGAGCCCGCGCAGCAGCACGTCCTCATCGGCGTGGAGCACCAGAAGCTCCGGCGTGGTCAGCGCGGCGGGCAGGAGATAGGGGTCGGCGATGGGGTGATCGGGCAGGATCGGCGGCGGCGTGCCGCCCGCCCAGGTCGTGGTGTCGGAGTCGTAGCGCCAGCCCTGAAGCTGGGCCTTGACCGCCGGGTCGGGCGCGTCGAGCGGGCTGAGCCGCTTGACGCCAGCGACGATGATCTGGCTGTACTTCTGGAAGGATGTGTCGGCATCCAGGTCGCCGTCGGGGAAGCGCCAGCAGCGCAGCTGCGCATAGTGGCGCGCCCAGTGGTTAATCAGGGTGCCATCGAGCCCGGAGCGGGCGGGGATGACCGCGATACTGACGCCGCCGGGGCGCAGGGCCGTGGTGACGAGCACCTGAGCCGCGTACTCCGCGCGGCGACCGTCGTCGAGGCGCACGTAGGGCGGGTTGGTCACACAGAGGCTGAACGAGTCGGGGGTGGGCCGGGTCGCCTCAAACGGCGCCCGCACGATGGTCGCGCCAGGCAGCCGCGCAATGGCGGCGTCGGCGCGCTCCGCGCTGATCTCGATGCCGAAGAGGTACGCGCCGGGCAAGCCGGCGAAGGGGAACAGGAGGTTCCCGGCACCGCAGCCGGTCACGTCACCGATACTCACCGGCGTAGATGCGGGGATCGTCACCAGATGCCGCAGGGCATCGGCGTGCGTCTGTGGGGTAGGGATGTGCTGAGAGATCGCCATCCCGCCAAGGGGGCCGCTGCTCATAGGGTCCTCGTTCATTCCAAGAGGGCACCGGAAACAGACACGTGGCCCCCCGGACATCGGGCGAACCACGGTCGGTTCCCGGTGTCCGGGGCGGAGGGTCAAACCGACGAGGCACGAATGCCCAGACGAGTCAGATCGTCGGTGGTGGGCCGGGTGGTGGGCAACCGCCCGCGCTGGACGCCATCGCTGACAAGGGCGTTCCAGTCAAAGCCCGCATCGTCGAAGGGCTCCAGCTCGGGGACATCGTCGTTGGCGAGGGGCAGGGC
>JBAXES010000432.1:0-4307 GCA_037140315.1 Chloroflexales bacterium | reverse complement strand
GCACCGAGACCTCGCGGCCCACCAGGCGCTCCTCAAGCAGGAAGCGCTGCCCGGGCAGGTCGCTGTCGAGCTGCTCGATGGCGGCCAGCGTGCCCTCGGCGCTGTCCGGCACCACCACGCCCTTGCCCTGGGCGAGGCCATCGACCTTAACCACCCACACCCCGCCGTCTGATCGGGCGAATGCGGCGGCGGCCTCGGCCGAGTCGAAGATGTGCGTGATGGCCGTCGGCACGCCCGCCTCGGCCATGATTGCCTTCGCGTAGGCCTTGCTGCTCTCGATCTGCGTGGCCGCAGCGCTCGGGCCGAAGACCGGGATGCCCGCGGCGGCGAAGCGGTCGGCGATGCCTTCGGCGAGCGGCTTCTCTGGGCCGACGATGACCAGGTCAATCGCCTCACGCTGGGCGAGATCGATCAGCGCGTCCATATCGTGGAGCGGGAAGGGCACATTATGGCCGTGATGGGACGTGCCCGTGTTGCCGGGCACGCAGAGCAGCTTTCCGAACCGGGGCGATTGCGCAATCTTCCAGGCCAGAGCGTGCTCACGACCGCCTGAGCCAATTAGCAGAACATTCATGTGTGCTTTGGGTTATCGTTGGTAATAGTTCGCGTCGCCACAAGTATAGCATATCCGCCGGGCGCGCCCGCTGTTCGGATGTGGGCCTGGGCGCCGTTACTTTTCGCCCCGCCATACGACGTACCCTATAATGTACATTGCCCGCAGAGAGGGGAGTACGCCTTATGGAGGGACTGTTGACCCGTGCAGATGAGGAGACCGCTCGCCCGGTCGCGCGCGCGCGGATCGCCTGGCGGTCGCTGGCGGTCGCCGGGACGCTCTTCGCCATCTTCGCCGCCGCGCTCGCCTATGTCCAGTGGGGCACCGCATCCCTGGCCGACAACGACGGCTACTACCACATGAAGATGGGCTGGCTGATGCGCCAGGGCGGGCTCAAGCTTGACTTTATCTGGCTCCCGCTCTCGATCCTGAGCCGCGCGCACTTCTACAACCACCACATGCTCTACCAGGCCTACCTGGGGCTCTTCGCCGGCGACGGCAGCCCCCAGGCCATGATCCTCGGCGCGAAGGTCGCCAGCGTGATCATGCCCTCCATGGCCTTCCTGGCGATCTGGTGGCTCCTGCGCGCCCAGAGCCTCCCCTGGGCGTCGCTCTGGGCGATCGCCCTCTGCGCGATCTCCGACGCCTTCCTCTACCGCATGAACCAGCCGCGCGCACAGTCCCTCGCCCTGCTGATCATGGCCCTGGCCCTGCACTGGCTTCTGGTGCGGCGCTACTACATGCTGCTGCCCCTGGGGTTCGTCTTCGTCTGGGCCTATAACGCCTTCCCGCTGATCATCGTGCTGGCGGTGGCCTACGCGGTGGCGGCGCTGCTCACCGAGGGCGAGCTGGCCTGGCGCGCCCTGCTCTACCCGCTGATTGGCGTGGCCCTCGGCCTGCTCTTCAACCCCTACTTCCCCGAGAATATCAGCTTTATTATTAGCCACATCCTGCCGAAAGTGACCGACCCGACCGCCACATCGGTTGGCAACGAGTGGTATCCCTACCAGACATGGACGCTGGTGGGCAACTCGGGCGGCGCGCTGGTCGCCTGGGTCTGCGGCGTCTTCGCCCTCGGCTGGCGCGGGCGACGCTTTGATCGCGCCCAGCTCACCGCATTCGGCCTGTCGGTCATCTTCGGCTACCTGCTCTTTAAGTCGCGCCGGTTCATCGAGTACTTCCCGCCCTTCGCGCTCATCTTCGCCGCGCTCAGCCTCAGCCCGCTGCTGCGCGACCCCCCCCAGCTCGGCCCGCGCGTCTCGGCCTGGCTCCAGACCCGGCTCGGGCGCGCCGCCATCCCCGCCGCCCTCGCCGCCCTGATCATCGCTATGGCTGCGATCACCCTCCCCAATGCCCGCGCCGCGATGGTTGACTCGAAGCCGGCGGCCACCTACGCCGACGCATCGGCCTGGCTGATCGCTCACACGGCGCCGGGGAGTATGATCTTTCAGACCGACTGGGACGATTTCCCGCGGCTGTTCTTCTATAACAGCGCGAATATCTATACGACCGGCCTTGACCCGACCTATATGGAGCTGTACGACGCCGATCTCTACCGCCAGTGGGTCGATATCACCCGCGGTAATGTCTCCAACCCCGCTGAGCTGATCGGCGAGCGCTTCGGCGCAGCCTATGTGATCTCCGACCTTGAGCACGCCGGGTTTATGCGCAAGGCCGCCGCCGACCCGCAGATGGAGGAGGTCTACCGCGACAAGTTCGCGGTTATCTACCATATTATTGGCCACTGAACCCCACAATACGGTGTCACCTCCTGGTGGGGGTGTGGGGGCGCAGCCCCAGGAACGTTTACGACAGCCCTGTAGCGAGGGCGGCGCTAGCAGCGCCGCCCTCGCTATTCCTCTCGGAAGATCGTGAGAATCACCCGTTACTTTTTGTCCCACTGTGCGACGTACAGTGTGGAAGCGATTGTAGAGGGACGTAGGTGGCACGCCCGCCTTCTGGACGACTGGAGGCACCACGGTTATTATTAGCGCTGGCACGCAGATCGACCCTTCGATCGCGGTTGGCGATCAGGTGAGGGCGGAAGCGGTCAAGGGCGCTGTCGGCAATCTACAGGCCCACGAGATTGCGGCGACGATTACCACTACCACGCCGAATAGCTCAGGCAGCGCCAACGCCAACGCCAATGATATCTCAGGCAACGCCAACACTAGCTCGGGCAGTTGACCCCAATCCTGAGCGGTTGCTAGAGTACGACTCAATGATGTATCGACAGATGGCCCGGAGCAATGCACCACACCAGCCTCATTGGCCATCTCTCGCTCGTCACGAAATTCGACCTTTCTAGCAGGAACCGACGCTGTGATCGATGAAGCCGAACTTCTGGGCCGCGCCCGGACTCGCGATACAGATGCGCTCGCTGCGATCCACGATGCCTACTACGGGCCGCTCTTTCGCTATGTCTCGTTTCGCGTCAGCGACCGGCACACCGCCGAGGATCTGGTTAGCGAAGTCTTCACCCGGTTTCTTACCGCCCTGCGCGACAACAAGTCGCCACAGAGCAACCTGCGCGGATGGCTTTTCGGCGTGGCAGCAAATATTGTGAGTGATCACCATCGGCATCGTTACCGCGCCCCGCAGGAGCCGCTCAGCGAGGAGTTCGTCAGCCAGGAGGACGGCCCGGAGGAGATCGCTGAGCAGCTGGCCACACGTGAGGATCTGCGCCGGGCTGTGGCCACCCTCACCGGCGAGCAGCAGCATGTACTGGCGATGCGCTACGGCAAGGGTCTGCCGATCCAAGAGGTGGCGCGGGTGTTAGGGAAGACCGAGGGCGCGATTAAACAGCTTCAGGCCCGGGCTATTGCGACGCTGGCACGTAAGATGTCGTTCGGGGTGGTGGAGTGATGGAAAACAGTATCGAAATCAAGCTCATAGATTGCCTCGACGCACTGGACGCCGGCGAGCCGATTAGCCAGATTCTGGCCCGCTACCCTGCAGATGCCGCCATGCTCCGCCCGATGCTGGAGACGGCCGCCGCCCTGCCGGCGCTCGCCCTTGAGCCATCGGCCAGCGCCCAGATCAGCTCGCGCCGCGCCTTCCTGAACGGCGCCGCCGCGCTGCGCCCCGCCTCCGGGCGGCGCTTCCTCGGCCTGCCCCTGCGCATGGGGCTGGCCCTGGCAAGCCTCCTGCTCGCCGTCGCCGTCGCCGGCGGCGGGACGGTCACGGCATCATCGGCCGCGCTGCCGGGCGAGCCGCTCTACGGCATTAAGCGCGCCGCCGAGCAGGTGAAGATTGCCCTCACCAGCGATAAGGTACAACTTGAGCGCGAGATCGCCCAGCGCCGCCGCGATGAGATCGTATCGCTGATCGTGCAGGATCGCTCGGCAAATGTGGAGTTCAGCGGCACGGTCGCCGCTCGATCAGCCAATACCCTGCGCGTCACCGGCCTCACGGTGCAGATTAACCCGGACACCCGGATCGATGGTGACCCGTATGTCGGCGCACTGGTGACGGTCGCCGGCCGCCTGGTTGGCGGATCGATCCAGGCGACGCGCATTGAGGTGCTCCCCGGCGGTGCCCTCGTGCCCACGGCGACCCACGCGTCCTCGGTGACGGCGTCCGATACCGCTACGGCGAAGCCGACGGCCAGCCGCACGCCTCAGCCGACCCTCACGTACACGGCTGAGCCGACGGATACCGCCATTCCTGAGCCAACGGATGCCCCCACGGCTGCGCCGCAGATCGTGGCCCCGCTGAAGCCGACTCTGCGACCGGTCCTTGCGCCGACCTCTAC
>JBAXES010000431.1:0-4308 GCA_037140315.1 Chloroflexales bacterium | reverse complement strand
CCACAGGCTCACCCCCGTCAGCAGATCCGCCACCGCCGTAAGCCCCAGGGCCGCCACCGTCCCATAGATCATATCGGCCGTCGCCGCGCCCAGCCCCGACATAAAGCCCGTCATCCGCCCGTCGGCCAGGGTGCGGCGGATGCACAGCACCCCGATCGGCCCCACCGGCGCCGCGATCGCGAACCCGACCAGCAGCCCCCTGAGCAAGAATCCCACGTCCATCGATGCACCTCTACTATCGCGTAAGGGCACAGCAGGCGCCGCGCCGGTAGATCAGAGCAGCGCCTGCTGCGGCCCAACAAAAGCGCCCGCCGGGGAGAATTCCCGGCGGGCGCGAGCTCGGCGTGCTGCGCAGCATCAGGCCGCCGTACCTCCCGGCCCCCGGGTGCGGCGCTGCTGCTGGCCCATACGGTAGCTACATATGCTCATCACGATGTGTGTAATATACCATAGCTTCGGCGGGGCTTTGGGGCCGCAGGCCCCCGAATTGCATCCGCTTGACTCTCTCCGCATATGATCCTATGATTGGTTCACCTTCCTAGGGGTCGAACGTAAGAAGCCGCGCAGCTGCGGACATTGGAGAACTCCATGCAATCGACGATGATGGGCACCCCCCTGACCCTGAACCACTTCCTTGAGCGGGCCGGCAGGCTCTTCCCCAAGAGCGAGATCGTCACGCGGATGCCCGACCGCTCGCTCCACCGCTACACCTACGCCGACTTCTATCGTCGCTCGCGCGCCCTGGCCGAGGCGCTCCAGAAGGCCGGCCTGCAGCCCGGCGACCGCGTGGCCACCCTCAGCTGGAACACCTACGCGCACCTAGAGGCCTATTTCGGTATCCCGGCGGCCGGCGGCGTCCTGCACACGCTCAACCTGCGCCTGCACCCCACCGACATCGCCTATATCATCAACCACGCCGAGGACCGCTTCCTGATCCTCGACGATGTGCTGATCAAGCTCTACGAGGCGATCAAAGACCACATCAACGTCGAGAAGGTGATCGTCGTGCCCCTGACGGGCAAGCCCGTCCCCGAGGGCCTCACCAGCTACGAGGACTTCCTGGCCACCGCCAGCGGCGACTTCAGCTACCCCGAGCTGCCCGAGGACACCGCGATGGGCATGTGCTACACCTCCGGCACCACCGGCAAGCCCAAGGGCGTGCTCTACTCACACCGCTCTATGGTGCTGCACTCCCTGGGGTCGGCCCTCCCCGACGCCCTCAACCTCGCGCAGGGGGATGTGCTCACCCCAGTGGTGCCCATGTTCCACGTGATGGCCTGGGGGCTGCCCTTCACCGGCGTGATGGTCGGCTGTAAGATCGCCATGCCAGGCCCGCACCTCGACGCCGTGAACCTGCTCGATCTCTATGAGTCCGAGCAGGTGACGAAGACCGCCGGCGTGCCGACGATCTGGATGGGTGTGCTCCAGGCCCTCCAGAAGGAGCCGACCCGCTGGAAGCTCTACCCGATGGAGATGGTGGTGGGCGGCGCGGCCGCGCCCGAGGCGATGATCCGCGCCTACGACACCTTCAACCTCAAGGTCGTTCACGCCTGGGGCATGACCGAGATGAGTCCGCTCGGCACGGTCTCGCGCATCAAGCACGACCTGATCGACAGTGACCCCGACAAGCTCTACGCGCTGCGGGCCACCCAGGGTGTCCCGATGCCCATGGTGGAGGTGCGGGCGATCAACGAGCACGGCGAGATACCCTGGGACGGCCAAGCGATGGGCGAGCTGGAGGTGCGCGGCCCCTGGGTAGCCCAGAGCTACTTTAAGCTGGAGAGCGAGCGCGATAAGTGGAGCGCCGACGGCTGGTTCCGCACCGGCGATGTGGTCACGATCAGCCCCGAGGGCTACGTGAAGATCACCGACCGCACCAAGGATCTGATCAAGTCCGGCGGCGAGTGGATCAGCTCGCTGGATCTGGAGAACCTGCTGATGGGCCACCCCGCCGTGCGCGAGGCGGCCGTGATCGCCGTGGCCCACCCGCGCTGGGATGAGCGGCCCCTCGCCACGATCGTGCTCAAGGAGGGCGCATCCGCCACCCCCGAGGAGCTGCGCGAGTTCCTGTCGTCGCGGGTGGCCAAGTTCTGGCTCCCCGACGCCTTCGTCTTCGTCGATGAGATCCCGCGCACCTCCACCGGCAAGTTCCTCAAGATGCAGCTGCGCGATAAGTTCAAGGACTGGCACTGGGAGTAGGGCCTGGTCAGAGGGGTGCGGAACGCAGCGGAGGCCCCGGCGGACGTCATGTCCGCCGGGGCCTCCGCTGTTTGGGATGGGGCAAGCGTTAGCGCTTCACAACCGGGGCTGCGGGGGCCTTGGCCGTCTGCTGGACCGAATCGGCGGCCTTGTTGAGCTCCTGCACCGCTGCGGTTACGCCGCTGAGCGCCGCCTTGGCGATGCTCATATGCAGGGCGCCGACCGAGTTGACGAAGGTGGTCGCCGCATTGACCGCGTCGCCGCGGGACTGCTCGGGCAGGAGGTAGGACGGCAGGGTCGCCACCGCGACGCTCGCGCGGGTCAGGCTGGTACCGATGTTCGTGATCGCACTGGCCAGGTCGCCACTCTTCACAGGGTCAGACATGAGAGAACCTCCTCATACGCTGTTCCTCAGTTGAGGGAAGGATACCGCCGGTACATAGGTCGGCGTCAAGACCGACAGCGGCACCTGTGTATCGTTCTGTGATACGGCCAGCGCTCTCGCAGCGCCTGTTGCAAGACGTGGAACGCTAGGTAGATGCCGATGGATGGTATTATAGTGCGCAGGTCATTGTCTGTCCAGACACTTTTTTGCCTATATATCCGTTCTTTGGGCCTCCTTAATAGGATCCAAACCCAGAGGGTATGGTAGAGCGAAGCTCTCCCGCATACGCATCAACGTTAGGGCTGCCGCCCTAAGAACCCACGTTGTTTTGGCAACAATGGCCAGCTTCGCTGGCCATTGTTGCCAAAACAACAAGAAATTCCGGGGGCCTGCGGCCCCCAAGCCCCCGCTCCAAGGCGTAACTTGATGCGCATGTGGGAGAGCGAAGCTCTCCCGTACCCTCGCTATCCCCCGCCGGGCCGATACGGGGAGCCTACTTCCCCGCATCGGCCCCGAGGATCACCACCAGATCGGCCTGGCTGGGCAGCCCCGGCGCCGCGCCCGGCACAACCACCGCGTTCAGTGTCTTGGCCAGGCGTCGGCTGGTGGCCGGCTTCCCGGCCACATCGTAGACCGTGGTGCGCGGGTAGTCGCCCTCTGGCGCGTTGTCGGGCACCAGGATGCGGAATCCGGCCGCCTCAAGCTCCATGCTGACCGTCCGGGCCAGGCCGGGCGAGCCGGTGCCGTTGAAGACCTGCACCGTCGCCCGCTCGCGGCCCTCGCTCGGCGGGGCCATAAACGAGTTGAGCAGGGTCTGGATATCGTCGGGGTTCCAGATCAGGTTTGAGCCATCCTCGGTCATGCCGACCACATCCGGGCTGATCCGCAGCTGCCCGATCGAGTCGGGGTCGAGCCCGCCGGCCAGGCCAAGCAGGCCGAGCAGCACATCGACGCGGTCGATCGGCATCGTCGTGATCACCGGCGGGGCGGTGCCGTCCGCGCCGGCCACCGCGCTGAGCAGGGCAGGCACGGCAGCCACCCTACGCGGCCACCCCTTCGCCTGAAACTCGTGCAGGATGGCCCGCAGCACCTGCTGCTGCCGCTCGGCCCGCCCGAAGTCGCTGTCGGCGTGGCGGGTGCGCGCGTAGATCAGGGCGCGCGCACCGTCCATGCGCTGCGGGCCGGGCTGAAACTCCACCCGCATCGTCCCGAAGTCGGGCGTGGGGTACTCCTCGTCCACGATCAGCGCCGGCACATCGACCGTGATCCCGCCCATGGCGTCGATCAGCCCCGCGAAGCCGTCGAAGTTGACCTGGGCCGTGAAGTCCACACGCATGCCGCGGCGGCGCAGGTTGAGCAGCTGCTCGACGGTCTGGGCGGCCAGGGCCATGCCGCCCTGCTCGGGGCTGACGCCCGCGCCGTAGATCTCTGCGGCGCGGGCGTAGCCCTGGCCGTAGGCCACATTGACCTTGGTGGTGCCCACGCCGGGCAGCTCCACCTGCGAGTCACGCGGGATGGAGAGCAGGCTCACCCAGCGCCCGGCGGCGTCGAGGCGGGCCAGGATGAGCGTGTCGCTGCGCACGCCCTCCTCGGGGTGGCCCGGCCGCGCGTCCACGCCGATCAGCAGCAGGTTGGCCCCCACCAGCGGCGTGGCCAGGCTCGGGTTGGGCCGCACCTCGGGCACGGTGATCGCCGCGGCCAGCCGGTGGATCTGCCAGTAGAGC
>JBAXES010000430.1:0-4309 GCA_037140315.1 Chloroflexales bacterium | reverse complement strand
CAGGGCCGCCGCGTGGGCCATGCCCAGGGCGTGGTTCCCCGCCGAGCAGGCGATCGCCGGGCTGCGGTCGGGCACCGCCAGCAGCGCGTTGGCCGCCCCGCGCACTTTGAAGCTGCCCGTCACCTGGGCGCACTCCAATTTCAGGTAGACCTCGGCCCCGGTGTGGATCGAGAGCGGGCGGCTATGCTCGATCGGCGTGATGGCGGCGACCCCGGCGATGCGCCGCCGGGCGGCCAGAATATCTGCGGGCGTGATCATCACGCGTGCCCGCGCACCGTGTGCGGCGTGTATGGCGCCTCCAGGACGGCGATCTCCTCGGCGTCGAGCGACACATCTGGTGCCGCCGCAGCCTCCTCCAGCTGGTACATCTTGCTCGCCCCGATGATCGGCGCACTCACCGTAGGCTTGCTCAGCAGCCAGGCCAGGGCCACCTGGGCTCCGCTCACCCCGCGCTGGGCCGCGATCTCGGCTACCCGCTCCACCACCGCGTAGTCACCCTCGTTGTACATCGCGTGCGAGATCGTATCGCTGCGCCCGCGCACCGTGGCCGGCGCCCCGCCCTGCGGCCGGTTGCCGGTCAGGAATCCGCGGGCCAGCGGGCTCCACGGGATCAGCCCCACCCCCTGGTCTGCGCAGAGCGGGATCATCTCGCGCTCCTCCTCGCGGTACACGAGGTTGTAGTGGTTCTGCATGGTGACGAACTTCGTCCAGCCGTTGCGCTCGGCCACGTGCTGGGCCTTGGCCAGCTGCCAGGCCCACATGCTCGACGCCCCGATGTAGCGCGCCTTCCCCGCCCGCACCACGTCGTGCAGGGCCTCCATCGTCTCCTCGATCGGCGTCTCGCCATCCCAGCGGTGGATCTGGTACAGGTCAACGTAGTCGGTGCCCAGCCGCTTGAGCGAGCGCTCGATCGAGGCCAGGATGTGCTTGCGCGAGAGCCCGCGGTCGTTCGGTCGGTCGCTCATCGGCTGGTAGACCTTCGTGGCGATCACTAGGTCGTCGCGCTGGGCGAAGTCACGCAGCGCCCGACCGGTCACCTCCTCGCTCGCCCCCAGCGAGTACATATCGGCCGTGTCGAAGAAGTTGATGCCCAGCTCGATCGCCCGCCTGAAGAAGGGCCGGCTGGCCTGCTCGTCGAGCACCCACTCGCGCCACGCCGACGTGCCGTAGGTCATGCACCCCAGGCAGATCCGCGAGACCCTCATGCCCGTGCTGCCGAGTCGGACGTATTCCATGGTGTTGCCCTCCATAATGAATGTGTGCCTAGCCGGTACATGCGACACTGGTTGTGGCGTAGCGTCCCTGCGCCGTACCACAGTCGGTAATTATACAGGAGCGGCTACGCCGCTCCTGTACCCTCACTGGGCACAAAAACCCGCGCCTTGTAGGCAGGTAGGGCGCGCTGCGCCCTACCTGCCTACAATTTCAATCACATCGCGCAGCATAGCCTGGCAGGTCCCCATCGGCCCATCCTCCCGGCTGGACACCGTAGTGCGACCGATGATATCGCTATAGAAGACCGCACCCATCTCGCCGTGGCTCAGGCGGGCCAGGGGGTGGTCGGGGCCGAGGGTGACCGGGGCTACGCTGAGCGCGTAGCTGCCGTCGCCCTGGAGATCGGCCACGCCCACCACCGAGATTCGCCCCCCGGCCGCCCAGGCCGCCTGCAGATCCGCAGCAGCAACCTGACGAATGCCGGACACCCGCAGGTTGACGAGGGTGGCGGGCTGGCCGAGAACCGCATTGGCGAAGATCACCAGCTTGTTCGCCGCGTCCCAGCCGTCCACATCCAGCGACGGGTCAGGCTCCACAATGCCCTGGGCCTGAGCGGCGGCCAGGGCATCGTCGAAGCTCTTCCCGTCAGCCATCTGCTCCAAAATCACCTGGGTTGTGCCGTTTACGATAAGCTCGGCCCGGCTGATCACGGCCCCGGCCAGGTCGCGCCGGCCGACGTTAATCGTGGGCAGGGCGCCGCCCACCGCCCCGGAGAAGCGCAGGGCCGGCAAACCCTGCGGGCCTTCCAGGTCGCTGATGGCGGCCAGCTCGGCATAGGCCAGCACCAGTGGCCCCTTACTTGCTAATACCGCATGCGTGCCGCTGCGCAGGGCGGCGCGCACAATGTCTAGGCCGGGCTGGGCGTCATGCAGGTTGGTCGGGGTCGCCTCAAGCAGAAATTCAGCCCTTGCCTGGGCCACCAGCGCCGCCGATGTCAGGCCCGGGCGGTAGCTGGGCAGGGCCGACACCCGGCCGCCGCCGCGCTTGAGGGCGACAATGGCAGCGATATCGAGGCCGCCTGGGTCGTAGGCCACCCCGCTCGAGTCGGAGACCCCGACACAGCGCAGGCCGAAGCCATAGCGCCGCTGGAGGTGATCGCCCCGCGAGAGCAGCGCCTCAAGGAATGTGCGGCCGATATTGCCGAGTCCGGTAATGATGAAGCGATATACTGAATGTTCATTTAGCGGTTCTTGCATCGCTTGCACCCTCGTGTATAATCGTAGATCCGACCTCAATAGCCCAAGCCATATACGGATCGTTTGCCATGAAGCAATGTACTCATCCCTGTCAAACTGTCGCCGCTAATCATAGCAACCGAGAGAAGCTACGTGCCCATCTGCTTGAAGGGTATCAGTGTCTTGACGCCTGGCTGGCTCTTAGCAATCTGGTGAGCGACCCTCGCCAGCGGAAGGATTGCCTGGAGCGGGCCTCTGTGCTCGCCCCCGACAATGAGCAGATCCAGATCTCCTACCTAGAGGCCTATATTGCGGTCGAGCCGAACGACATAATGGCGCAGCGTAGGCTGGCCGAGATCCGCACGATGCAGCTGCTCTCGGATGTGAAGACGACTCACTTCTACGACAAGCCGCAGGCGCGTCTGATCGGCGATATCCTGATCTCGATCGGAGCGATCACGAGCGACGAGCTTCACGATGTGCTGCGTATACAGCATGCCGGCAGCGTGATCGCGACCGACCGCCGGATCGGCCAGCTGCTGCTCAAAAAGGGACTCATCACGCCCAGCAAGCTGGCGCAGGCGCTGATCGTCCAGCAGCAGGAGCGCAGCCAGCTGCGCATTGCGCCCCAGGTGCTCGGCGAGTACCTGGTTGAGCAGAGCTACATCACCCCCCAGCAGCTTGAGCTCGCCCTCGCCGAGCAGCTGCGCCTCGACCAGAAGGGCCATCGGCTGAGCCTCGGCCAGATCCTTGTCCGGCTTAACCTGGTCAGCCAGGTCCGGATCGATCAGGCTGCCAAAGAGCATGAGCTGACGTTCTGGTCGAAGTTCGGGTACTAGCTATGTGTGCGGCGCTGCTGCGCCCTTGCCGTCCCCTAGCCTACGGCCGGCTCGCGGCGCAGCAGGCGCAGCGGCAGCCCCGGCAGCACGGCGGCCACCAGGACGAAGAGCATGCCGATCATCTGGATCGGCTCGATCCGCTCGCCGAGGAGCAGCACGGCGGCCAGCGTGGCGATCGGCGCCTCGATCACCACGATCAGGCTGGCGATCCGCCCCGGGATATGGCGCAGGCAGATTGTGAAGAGGGCGTAGCCGCCCAGGGTGGGCCCAAGGGATAGGGCCAGCAGGGCCAGCCACGGCCTGATGCTCGTCCCCACCGTCACTAGGCCGCGCGGCCCGATGACGATCAGGTTAATGGCCAGCAGCGCCAGGGCACCAAAGGTCATCGTCAGTCCCAGGGAGAGCCACGGGCTGTGGCGGCTCACTGCGCGCTGGTTGAACAGGACGTAGCCTGAGTGGCCCACGGCCGAGCCCACGCCCACCAGCACCCCCAGCCAGCTCACCCGTAGCACCGCCGGGTCGTAGGCCCGCACCAGCAGCACACAGCCCAGCAGGGCTAGGGCCAGGGCCGCCAGCTGCTGCGCCTCGATGCGCTCCTTAAAGAACAGCCATGCGCCCAGGCTCACGATGGCCGGATAGAGGTAGATCAGCACGATCGCCATGGCCGCGCCGTTGAGCGCGATCGAGATGATGAACAGGGCGTGGTAGACCCCCACGCTGATCGCGCCGATCGCGGCGAACCCGCGCATATCGCCTCGGCTGACTGCGGGCAGCCGGCCGCGCCCCGCCAGGAGCAGGCCGCCCATGCAGGCCACGGCGACGATCGCATCGCGCCAGAAGGCCAGGGCCAGCGGCTGCATGTGGTATTCGTTGAGCAGGTACGAGATCCCAGGCCCGGTGGCGGCCCAGACGATGGCGGCGATGGTGGCGAGGGTGTAGCCGGTCCGTGTGGAGGGGTGCATATAAATGCTGAATGCTGAATGCTGAATGCTGAATGCTGAATGCTGAATGCTGAATGCT
>JBAXES010000429.1:0-4345 GCA_037140315.1 Chloroflexales bacterium | reverse complement strand
TGCACATGCCGGACTGCCGCAGCGGCGAGCGGGCCTTCCAGCTGCTCACCCAGGTGGCCGGGCGGGCCGGGCGGCGCAGCGCGGGCGCCCAGGTGATCATCCAGACCTACAACCCCGAGCACTACGCGCTCCAGGCGGCCCAGGAGCACGACTTCAAGGCCTTCTACATCCAGGAGATCGCCTACCGCCGCGAGACGGGCTACCCGCCCTTCGGTCGGCTGGTGCGCTTCCTGTACGCCTCGGCCAGCGAGGCGGCCTGCCGGCGCGAGTCCGAGGCCCTGGCGGCGCGCATCCTCGCGCTGATCGCCGCGCGGCGCCTGGAGGGCTGGGGGGTGATCGGGCCGGCCCCGGCCTTCTTCCAGCGCGCCCGCGGGCGCTGGCGCTGGCACCTCATCCTGCGCGCCCCCGAGGGGCAGGCCGAGGGCCTCGGCGTGGGGGCCTTCCTCGACGCCCTCGGCCCGCTCCACGGCTGGATGGTGGACGTGGACCCTGTCCACGTCCTATGAAAGTGAACAATCATATAGCGATGAAAAATCCCAGCGAAGCTGGGATTTTTCATCGCTATATGATTGTTCTAAAAACCATCCATATATTTGGTTGAAATTGCCAGCGAAGCTGGCAATTTCAACCAAATATATGGAGATTATTTCCGCATACGCGGGTCGAGCGCGTCGCGCAGGCCGTCGCCGACCAGCGAGAAGCTGAGCATGGTGACGGCGATCATCAGGGTGGGGAAGACGCCGAGGTGCCAGTAGACCCGGATGTAGGAGGAGGAGTTGCCGACCATCTTGCCCCAGCTGGGCAGCGGGTCGTTGATGCCCAGGCCGAGGAAGCTCAGGCCGGCCTCGGTGAAGATCGCCGTGGGGATGCCCAATGTCACGGCGATGATCAGCGGGGTGAGGGCGTTGGGCAGCAGGTGGCGAAACATGATCTGCAGGGGCGGCGTGCCGATCACCCGCGCGGCCTCGATGAACTCGCGCTCGCGCAGGGCGAAGATCTGGGCGCGGGTGAGCCGGCAGATCTCGACCCAGCCGATCAGGGCGATCGCCAGGATCACATTCAGCATGCTGCTGCCGAAGATCGAGACCAGGAAGAGCGCGAAGAGCACCTGCGGGATGGCCGTGAACACCTCGATCACCCGCGCGATCAGGAAGTCGATCCAGCCGCCCAGGAAGCCCGCCGCCAGCCCCAGGGACACGCCCACGATCAGGGCGATCGCCTGCACCGAGAAGCCCACGGCGAGCGAGATGCGCGCCCCGTAGATGATCCGGCTGAGCATGTCGCGGCCGACCTCATCGGTGCCGAGCCAGTGCTTGGCGCTGGGGAACTGCTTGGACTCGCTGAGCACGGCGTAGTCGTAGGCCGTGGGGGCCAGGAAGTTGGCGAAGACCGCTATGAATATCAGCAGCACCACCACCACGAAGGCCGCCATCGCCAGCTTGTTCTTAGCGAAGCGGGCAGCCGCATCGCTCCACAGGTTGCGCGGCTTCTGCCGGTCCATGAGCTCGCTGGCCGAGGGTGTCTTCTGTGTGACGATTGCGCTCATAGGGTGTTCCTGTTGGGACGCAGCGCGCTGCGTCCTTACGGCTAGGGTACAGCTACGACAGCCGGATGCGCGGGTCGATCACCGTGTAGAGCAGGTCAGTGAGCAGGTAGACCAGGCCCCAGACGGCGGCGATCAGCAGCATCACCGCCATGATCATGGGGTAGTCGCGCTGGGTGACGCTGGTGACGAAGAACTTGCCCAGGCCGGGCACGCGGAACATCGTCTCGACGAAGATCGTGCCGGTGATCAGATCGGGGATGCGCGGGCCGAGCACGGTGATGATCGGGATGAGCGCGTTCTTAAAGGCGTGGCGCATCAGCACCATGCGCTCGCCGAGGCCCTTGGCCCGTGCGGTGCGGATATAGTCGGCGCCGATCACATCGACCAGGCTTGAGCGGGTGTAGCGCGCGGTGACGCCCATCGGCCCCAGGCCCAGGGCGATCACCGGCATGATCCAGGTGTGCCAGTCGCCGCTCCAGCCGCCCACCGGCAGCCAGCGCAGCTTCACGGCGAAGATCAGGATCAGCCAGATCGCCACCACAAAGTTGGGCACCGTCAGCCCGAGCGTGGCGATCGTTGTAACGACGTAATCGACCCAGGTGTTCTGGCGGATGGCGGCCACCGTGCCCAGCACCAGCCCGGTGCCCATGGCCAGGATCACCGTGGCCCCGCCGAGGGCGATGCTTACCGGCCAGGTGCGGGCGATCAGCTGGATCACCGTCTCGTCGGGACTCTGGAAGGAGATCCCGAAGTCGCCGCGCAGCGCGTTGCCCATATAGCGCAAGTACTGCTCGTAGAGCGGCTTATCCAGGCCATACTTGGCCAGGATGTTCGCCTTGGCCGCCGGCGGCAGCGGCATGTTGAGCTCGTCGAACGGGCCGCCAGGGATGGAGTGCATGAGCAAAAAGGCCACCACCGAGACCATCAGGAAGACCAGGATCAGGCCGCCGACGCGACCAATCAGGTAGCGGATCATAGTGTGTCCTTGCGGTGGATGGCTGCGTTTTCGGCAGAGCGGCGCTGTCAAACGTATGCTCAGGTGTGTCGCCCCTGGCGACACACCTGAGCATAGAAGGAACCTACTTCGGCGGCGAGGTGCGGACCTTCAGCACGTCCTTGGTGATGTAGAGCGAGCTGATCGAGTCGCTGTTGGTGCCGTAGCCGGGCCACTGGAGCCCGGAGCTGCCGGCGCTATTCGGCTCAAGGGCGGCACCCTTCACCCAGGGCTTGATCAGGTCGCCCACGGTGCGGTGGTAGATGAAGACCGCCGGGGCCTCGGTGACCAGCAGCTTCTCGGCCTCCTGGAACTGCGCGATGCGCGCGGTGGTGTCGAGATTGGCCGCAGCGTCATTGACCAGCTTGTCGAAGGTGGTGTTGTTCCAGTTATGTCGGCCGCCGCTTAGCCAGACGCCGAGCATGTTCGAGGGGTCGAGGAAGTCCATGCCGTAGGAGACCATGCCGAACTGGATCTGGGTCGGCTTGGCGTTGAGGGCCGCCATGTAGACCTTCTGGTCCTTATTGACAACTTCAACGTCGATGCCCAGCTCCTGCTTGATCGTGGCGGCGATTGCCTGGCCCACGGCCACGCGGATGGCCGGCTCCTGGCGCAGCCAGAGGGTCAGCTTGGGGAAGCCCTTGCCGCCGGGGAAGCCCGCCTCGGCCAGCAGGGCCTTCGCCTTGGCCGGGTCGTAGCTCTGGATGTCCTTGAGGCCCTCGGAGTTCGCGGCGGGGAAGCCGGGCATCAGGAAGGAGTAGGCCGGGATGCCCTGGCTGGGCGTGACGATCGTCTTAATGATCGTGTCGCGGTCGACGATGTGGCTGAAGGCCTGGCGCACCTTGGGATTGTTGAAGGGCGGGGTCTGGTCATCGAAGAACAGGTAGTCAGTGCGGAAGTCCTGCGAGTTGCTGTGGATCTCCTTCGACAGCTCGGGGTCGGCGGCGATGATCTCGTTATCCGCCGTCTGCAGGGCCTGGCCGGCCACGAAGTCCGCCTCGTCCGCCTGATAGCCGGCGAAGTAGGTCTCGGGCTTGGCCCCGATCATGATCACCTTCTGGATGAAGGGCTTGTTGCTGCCGGTGTACTTGGGGTTGGCCTCGTAGACGATGCGCTCGCCCTTCTTCCACTCCTTGAGGATGAAGGGGCCACAGGAGACCGAGGTGGCCGGGTCGTTATCGTAGAGCGGGCCATACTTCTCGAAGGCGGCCTTCTGCATGGTCACGCTATAGACCGCCAGCTTGGCCGGCAGGAAGGGCGCGGGGGTGACGCTGGTGATCACCAGCTTATTCGGG
Source organism: Chloroflexales bacterium (assembly GCA_037140315.1). Lineage (GTDB taxonomy): Bacteria > Chloroflexota > Chloroflexia > Chloroflexales > Chloroflexaceae > Oscillochloris. The sequence continues at coordinate 510 of JBAXES010000429.1, read as the reverse complement.
CCGTCGGCGACCACGCCGATCTGGTCGGTGGGGGCCTTGCCGGCCAGCGCGTCGTCCCAGCCCTTGATCGCGCCGGGGGCCTGGTAGTACCAGGCGAAGTCCCAGGCGTGCTTGGGGTCGGCCGCGTAGCGGAAGCTGGTCACGAAGTCATCGGCGGTGACGGGCGTGCCGTCGCTCCACATCAGCTTCGGGTCGAGGTTGAAGGTCCAGACCGTGCCATCAGCGTTGGACGACCAGCTGAGGGCGGCGGCGGGATGCACCTGGAAGTTCTTGTCCAGCTTCAGCAGCGGCTCGTCGAGCAGGTCGGTGATCGGGTTGAAGGAGGAGCGATTGTAGATCGTCTCCATCATCGCCATGCTGGTGTAGGGGGCCTCGTTGTTGAAGTAGGTGGTGTAGACCTGGTACTCCGGCGGGGCGGCGTCCTCGGGCAGGGTGACGCCGTTCAGCGTCGCGCCGGCGGCGGGGGCCGCGGTCGCGGCGGGGGCCTCGGTCGCAGCCGCAGTGGCGGCG
>JBAXES010000428.1:0-4345 GCA_037140315.1 Chloroflexales bacterium | reverse complement strand
GAACAGCGTGAGACGGAAGGTTATCGACTGTGGACGCATCAGGGCGTTGCCGGGATTGCGAGCACGTAGCCCATGCCGCGCACGGTGCGTATCAGCTTCGGTTCGAATGCGTCGTCTATCTTCGCACGCAAGCGGCGCATCGCGACCTCGATCACGTTGGTGTCGCTGTCGAAGTTCATGTCCCACACCTGGGAGGCGATCAGCGAGCGCGGCAGCACCTCGCCCTGGCGGCGCAGCAGCAATTCCAGCAGCGCAAATTCCTTGGCCGTGAGGTCGATGCGCTTGCCGGCACGCGTCACGCGCCGGCGCAGTAAATCGAGTTCCAGATCGGCGGCGCGCAGGAGGATCTGCAGGTCGGTGATGCTAGGGGTGAAGTCGGGGCGCAGCATCAGCGCGTCGATCTGGCCGCGGGCGGCCTCGGGGTCGCCCTGCTCAAGGGCCAGCTCGGCCAGGCGGCGCACGGCCGCCAGCCCGCTCGGGTCGCGGGCGGCTACGGCGCGGTACTGGTCGGCGGCCTCGTCGGGGCGGCCCTGGGCGCGCAGGGCGTCGCCGCGCAGCAGCCAGGCGGCCACCTCCTGGGCCGGATCCTCGGCCATCGCGTCGAGGGCGAGATCCAGATCGGCGTAGCGGCTCGCAGCTATCAGGGCGCGCAGGCGCAGCTGGCGCCGGGTGACGCTGGTGGGGCGCTCGGCGTCGATCAGGTTGAGGATGGCCAGGGCCGTGTCGCCCTGGCCCGTGTCGACCAGCACCCGCGCGCGGGCCTCGCGCAGCGTCACGCTGGCTGGCTGATCGCCGAGCCAGGCGTCCAGGTAGCGCAGCAGGGTGTCGCTATGGCCCCAGCGGTTGAGGTAGCTCACCAGGCGCTTGCGCGAGTCACCGGCGATCAGGCTCAGTGCCGCCGGCGCGATGTCGAGGGTTGGGTTGGCCGTAGATGTCACCGTCATCGTTATTCATGAGGGTGCGGCGCGGTTCTCACGCCGCTCTAAAGTTCTTGCGCGTCTACCCATGATACCATGCGGGCAGGGGGCAAGGTTACGCTGGCCGCATATGATGCGTCGCCCGCCCTCCACGTGAGGGTGTGAGAGCGCTTCGCGCTGCCACAAAAAAGCTGGTTCTGCGGCGGCACGGCTAGCCCGCGCCGCCGCAGAACCAATGCAGCATGTGCCTTCCGGGCACACATTCCGCGTCTTTCGCGATCCCGCTTGACACAACGATGATAAGATGGTAATATCCTCTTTCGCAGTTACTAGAAGTAGCATTGCCATAACCTTGTCGCAATTCTATGAGCTTCAACGCACGCCCGACGAATCAAGTGGTCACCTGTTAGCCTGCCCTGCGCCGTCCGGCGCTTTTTTTGCGAATATCTGTTTCGCTCCGCCCCCCCGCCAGTTCTGAGGCCGCCCCCTGAAGGGCCCGCGCCGACGACCGGCGATTTATGTTTTCCGCCTGCCGGAAGCCTGTACGCTCGTGGATGTGCGGCCACTGGCCGTCGTATCCAGGTGCCACGACTGAGGAGAGGTGAGTATGCCCCCGTTAATCGAAAGTGTCGTGCTGCAGCCGCTGATCACACCTGTCGACCCTGGCGTGAGCGGTCGCCGCGAGAAGCGGATCGAGCGCCGCTCATTCGCGCGTATCCTTGACGCAATCGAGGTGCCGCGCCTGATCGAGACCCAGGTGAACAGCTTCGACTGGTTTAAGCGCGAGGGCCTGCGCGAGCTGTTCGATGAGATCTCGCCGATCACCGACTTCACCGGCAAGAACCTGGAGCTGCACTTCCGCGACTATGTCTTCGGCGAGCCGCGCTTCTCGGAGTTCGAGTGTCGCGAGCGCGACCTGACCTACGCCGCGCCGCTGCGGGTGAACGTCGAGCTGCGCATTCTCTCCACCGGCGAGATCAAGGAGAGCGAGCTCTTCCTGGGCGACTTCCCGGTGATGACCGATAACGGCACCTTCATCTACAACGGCGCCGAGCGCGTGGTGGTCTCGCAGCTCATCCGCTCCCCAGGCGTCTATTTTAAGGACGATAAGGACCCCACCAGCGGGCGCTCGCTGCACTCGGCCAAGCTCATCCCCAACCGCGGGGCCTGGCTTGAGTTCGAGACCAACAAGCGCGATGTGGTCAGCGTGAAGGTTGACCGCAAGCGCAAGATCCCGGTCACGATCCTGATCCGGGCCATCCTGGCTTGGAAGGCCGAAGAGTCCGGCGAGGGTCGCTGGGTGCCCGATAATGAGCTCGACCAGCACGGACATAACGACACGGTGATCGAGGCGCTTAAGCATATTGACACGGTGCCTGAGCACCCCTACACCCAGAACACCCTCGATAAAGACCCGGCCCACAACAGCAAAGAGGCGCTCATGGAGCTGTATAAGCGCCTGCGCCCCGGCGACCCGCCGACCCTGGAGAACGCCCGCTCGCTCCTCGAGTCGCTGCTGTTTAACCCGCGCCGCTATGACCTGGCCAAGGTCGGGCGCTATAAGCTGAATAAGAACCTCTGGGAGCGCGAGGCCCGTCGCGACGGGGTCTCTAGCGCCCCCAGCATGGGCGTGCGCGTCCTGCTCCCGCGCGATATCATCAAGATCGTCGAGCAGCTCATCCAGCTTAACAATGGCCACGGTCGCCCCGATGATATCGACCACCTCGGCAACCGCCGCGTCCGCACGGTGGGCGAGCTCATCCAGCAGCAGTTCCGCGTCGGCCTGCTGCGCCTTGAGCGAGTGGTTAAGGAGCGTATGTCGCTCCAGGATCCCGAGAGCGCCACGCCGAACGGCCTGATCAACATCCGCCCGGTCGTCGCCGCGATGCGCGAGTTCTTCGGCGGCTCGCAGCTCAGCCAGTTCATGGATCAGACCAACCCGCTGGCCGAGCTGACGAACAAGCGCCGCCTCTCGGCCCTCGGCCCCGGCGGCCTCTCCCGCGACCGCGCCGGCTTCGAGGTGCGCGATGTCCACCACTCGCACTATGGGCGCATCTGCCCGGTGGAGACGCCCGAAGGCCCGAACATCGGTCTGATCGGCACGATGTCGACCTTCTCTCGCGTCAACGAGATGGGCTTCCTGGAGACGCCCTACCGCAAGGTCTATAACACTGTCGAGAACGCGCCGGTCTGGCTGGAGAAGGGCCTGCTCCTGCGCGATGTGCGTGACCTGCGCAACGGCGATCTGATCGCGGCCAAGGGCTCGCGCGTCGATGTGGCCACCAGCAAGCGCATCGCTATCGGCCTGCTGCGCGGCCAGATCCTGCGCGAGGATATCACCGACCCGGTCACCGGCGAGACGATCGCCGAGGCCGAGTCGGAGATCAACCGCACCCTGGCCGAGCGGATCGTCGATATGCCGATCAAGACGATCAAGATCCGCCCGATCGTCTCGCAGGAGGTGGACTACCTCAGCGCCGATGAGGAAGATCGCTTTGTCGTCGTGCAGGCTAACGCCGCCATCGATGAGCATAACCGCTTCGCCAGCTCGGTCGTGGCCTGCCGCTTCGGCGAGGACTTCGTCACCGAGCGGATCGACCGCGTGGACTATATGGATGTGTCGCCTAAGCAGGTGGTCAGCGTCTCCACGGCGCTCATCCCCTTCCTTGAGCACGATGACGCCAACCGCGCCCTGATGGGCTCGAACATGCAGCGCCAGGCGGTGCCCCTGCTCCGCCCCGACGCGCCGATCGTCGGCACCGGCATGGAGTTCCGCGCCGCCCGCGATAGCGGCCAGGTGGTGGTGGCCCGCAAGGACGGCACCGTGCTCAGCGCCACCGGCGACAAGATCATCGTCGAGGAGGACGATGGCGGCGAGCGCGAGTATCTGCTGCGTAAGTTTATGCGCAGCAACCAGGACACCTGCATCAACCAGCGGCCCAATGTGCTGCGCGGCCAGCACGTCGAGGTCGGTGAGGTGATCGCCGATAGCTCCAGCACGGACTTTGGCGAGCTGGCCCTCGGCCAGAATATCCTCGTGGCCTATATGCCCTGGGAGGGCGGTAACTTCGAGGACGCCATCCTGGTCTCCGAGCGCCTGGTGCGCGAGGATATCTTCACCTCGATCCATATCGAGAAGTATGAGGTCGAGGCCCGCGACACGAAGCTCGGCCCCGAGGAGATCACCCGCGATATCCCCAACGTCGGCCAGGATAGCCTGCGCAACCTCGACGAGCACGGGATCATCTACGTGGGCGCCGAGGTGCAGCCGAACGATATCCTGGTGGGCAAGATCACGCCGAAGGGCGAGACCGACCTGACCGCTGAGGAGCGCCTGCTGCGGGCGATCTTTGGCGAGAAGGCCCGCGAGGTGAAGGATAGCTCGCTGCGCGTGCCCAACGGCGTGCGCGGCAAGGTGATCGATGTCA
>JBAXES010000427.1:0-4347 GCA_037140315.1 Chloroflexales bacterium | reverse complement strand
GAGCGAAGCGAGGGGTCTTCCCAATGCGGAATAGGGAAGATTCCTCGCTTCGCTCGGAATGACAGGACGGGGTTGGTTGGCGTTTGCCAGCAGTATCGTGCTACGGGCCTTTATGCAGGTGCGAGCGGCAGGGTGATGCTGAAGGTGCTGCCGCAGCCGGGCGTGCTCTCCACGGCGACATAGCCGCCGTGGGCCTCGGCCAGGAACTTGACGATCGCCAGCCCGAGGCCGCTGCCGCCCTGGCTGCGCGAGCGGGCCTTGTCCACCCGGTAGAAGCGATCCCAGATCTGTGGCAGGTCGGCGGGGGGGATGCCGGGGCCGGTGTCGGCCACGCGCAGCACCGCCTGGCCTTCCGACCGCTCCAGGGCAACCGTCACCTGCGTGCCGGGCGGGGTGTGGCGGACGGCGTTCTCCAGCAGGTTGCGCAGGAGCTGGGTCAGTCGCTCGGCGTCGCCGAGGATGACCAGATTGGGCGCGAGCTCGGCCCGAAACTGGTGGCTGGCGTGCTGTCGCGCGACGGTGGCGATGGTGGTTGCCGCTAGCTGATCGAGCTGCACCGAGGCCCGCTCGATGGCCTGCCCGGCATCGGACTGCGCCAGGAGCAGCAGGTCGTTCACCAGGCGGCGCATACGCTGGGTCTCGACGGTGGCCTCGCGCAGCGACTGGTCGCGCTCGGCCTCGTCGAGGTTGCGGCGCAGCAGGTCGAGATTTGCCAGCACTACCGTGAGCGGCGAGCGCAGCTCGTGGGATGTGTCGGCGAGGAGCTGGCGCTGCTGGGCCAGGGTGCGCTCGACGGTGGCGATCAGCACGTTGACCGCGATCGTCAGCCGACCGACCTCATCGGTGTAGGGGGCCGGGGGCGCGCGCTCGTCATAGCGCTGCGTATCGGCGATGCGCGAGGTGGCGGCGGTGAGCCGCTCCACCGGCCGCAGGGCGTAGCCCGTCAGCAGGGCCACGCCAACGATGATGATCAGGAGGGTGACGCCGCCGACGACGATCAGCAGGCTGCGGGTCTGCTCCATGGTGCGCTGGAGCGGCTCCAGGGACTCGGCGACCAGCAGGACGGTGCCGGGGGGCGCGCCGGTGGCGAGGGGGGTGATCAGCAGGCGCAGCTGCTCGTCGGCGCCGACGGTCATCTCGCCGATGGCGGGCTGGTTCTCGCGGGCCTGCTCCAGCAGGGCCGGGTTCTTGGGCAGGGTGCCGTCGGCGAGGTTTGGGGAGGCGGCCCGCACCGCGTTATCGGGGCCGATCACCTCGACATAGATCCCCGGCGCGTTAAACTCGGTCAGCGGCTCGGGGGCCAGCAGCGGCCCCGACTGGTCGAGGTCGTGCTGGCTGTGCGCGAGCACTGCGCTGGCTAGGGCGGCGCGCTCGCTCAGCCGGGTGTTTACGGCGGCGAGCAGCGTTGTCTGGAGCAGCACGTAGAAGCTGAGGGCGAACAGCAGCAGGGTCACGGCGCTCAGCAGGCCGACCAGGAGCGTCATGCGGAAGTGGAGCGAGATCTGGCGCATCAGGCCTCGTCTGCGCGGAGGGCGTAGCCGACCCCGCGGATCGTGCGGATCAGGCGCGGCTCGCCGCGCTGCTCAAGCTTCTCGCGCAGCCGCCCGATATGCACCTCGATCGCGTTGGTGTCCACCTCTGAGGTGCCCCAGATCCGGTCGAGGATCTGGTCGCGGCTGAGCACCTGGCGCGGGCTGCGCAGAAAGAGCAGCAGCAGATCGTGCTCGCGGGCGGTCAGCTCGATCGGACGGGGGCCCCGGAAGACCTCGCGGGTGCCGGTGTCTAGCCAGAGGTCGGCGAAGCGCAGCACCTCGCCCTGCTGGGGCTGCGCGCGGCGCAACAGCGCGCGCACGCGGGCCAGCAGCTCGTCAAAGTCGAACGGCTTCACCAGGTAGTCGTCGGCGCCGCTGTCCAGCCCGGCGATGCGGTCGCGCACGGCGTCGCGGGCGGTCAGCATCAGGATGGGCGTGGCCGTCCCCTGGCGCAGGCGGCGGCAGACCTCAAGGCCATCCATGCCGGGCAGCAGGCCGTCGAGGATGACCAGATCCGGCACCTGCCCGCGGGCGATCCGCAGCGCCGCGCCGCCATCCTCGGCGAGGCACACGCCGTAGCCCTCGAAGCGCAGCCCGCGCCCGAGGACGCTGCGGATCTGCGGGTCGTCGTCAACAACCAGGATGGTCGGCATAGGCATTGCTCCAAAAGTGCCCCAGTATAGCATGGGCAGAGTATGCGGCCCAAACCTGACAGGAAGCTGACGAGAAGGTAAACGTCTCGCCCCCTCCGCCTGGCCGCGCTCCAGGCGCGACCACCATTTAGCGTATACTTACCCTCTCTAGCGGCGCGCTGCGCCTGCGGTGGTAACGCCTGGCGGGTATGCTGGGGGGCGAGGCCCCCCGCTGCCTACGCACGCGTGCGATTGTGCGGCACATATGCGCTCGCTCCTGAACCGTTACAACCCCCTGCTCTTTCTGGCGCTGGCGATCGCCCTCGCCTACCACGGCTCGCTCCTGCTCAGCGGCACCTACACCCACACGTACGACGCGTACGTGCATATCTTCTTCGCCGATCACTACGCCCGGGCATGGTTCGACCACTGGGAGCCGCGCTGGTACACGGGCTTCCCGATGACCAGCTACCCGCCGGGGTCACAGCAGCTGATCGCCCTGCTCTCCTACCTGGTCGGACTGCAGACCGGCTTCGTGATCGTGGCCCTGTTCTCCGTCCTCAATGTCACCCTCGGCATCTACCGCTTCTCGAAGATCTGGGTCTGCGAGGAGGCTGCCGGCTACGCCGCCTTGCTTACGGTCTTCGCCTCGTGTATCGCCGAGACGGTACACGTCTTCGGGCAGCTGCCCACGATGTTCTCGCTGGGCTTCCTGCTCAACGCCCTGCCCTTCGTGCAGCGCTGGCTCGCTGAGGGCCGCGTGCGCTGGCTGATCACGGCCTGGCTGCTGAACGCCGCCACCACCGCCGGCCACCACGTCACCACCCTATTCGGCGCGATCTTCTTTGTGGCCCCGGTGATCGTCTCGTCGATCGTGATCGCCTTCTGCACGCCGCTGTCGGACGAGCCGACCCAGCACCCCGCCCGGGTGACGCGGGCCAACCTGCGCCCCCTGATCATCCGCCGCCTGCGCCGCGTGCTGCCGGCGACGGTGCGGGCGGCGATCTATGGGCCGGGGCTGATCGCCGCCCTGCTGCTCGTCGTCCTGCCCTACTGGCTCTGGAGCAAGGCCGACCCGATCACCCAGGTCTCGATCCCCCACGCCTCGCGCGACTCGTTCATCCTCAACCCGAACGCCGGCCTCGTCTTCTGGCTCATCCCCTACGGCCTCTCGCTCGTCGCCCTGCCCTACGTGTTCTACAAGGGGCTGACCACCCGGGCCTGGCCGATGACCCTCTCGCTGGCCGCGCTGGTCTTCCTGGGCACCGGCGGCACCACGCCCTTCCCCAAGCTGCTGCTGGGCGGGGCCTTCGATGTGCTGACCCTGGACCGCTTCACCTTCTGGGCGACGATCACGATGCTGCCCCTGGTCGGCGAGTTTGTGGTCAGCCTGCGCAGCCGCGGCCTGGCCACCTACCTGCGCGAGCAGCTCGGCGATATCTCCTGGCGCCTCGTGCAGTTCGGCCTGGTTGTGGCCTATCTGGTGATCGCGATCTTTGTCGCCAACCTGACCCAGTTCCGCCGCTTTCAGCCCGACCCGATCAACTTCCAGCCGATCGTCACCTTTCTCTCCAAGGACGAGCACTGGCGCTGGCGCTACCTGACCCTCGGCTTCGGCGACCAGATGGCCTGGCTCTCAGCCCAGACGAGCGCCAACTCGGTCGACGGGAACTACCACTCGGCCCGGCGCCTGCCCGAGCTCACCTCGACGCCGGTCGAGCGGCTGGAGGGCGCCAAGTACAGCGGCGTGCCCGGCATCGGCTCGCTCCAGCAGTTCCTGGCGGTGCCCGACAAGTACAACCTGAAGTTTATCTTCTCGAACGACCAGTTCTACGACCCGCTGCTGTTTTTCTCCGGCTGGCACCGGCTGCAGCGCCTAGAGAACGGGATCATGGTCTGGGAGCGCGAGGATATCCCGCCCCTGCCCGATGTGCTGCCGCGCCGCGAGATCCCGCTCTACCAGCGCGTGATGTGGGGGATCGTCCCGCTGCTGTCGATCGCTGCGGCCATGATCGCCTTCTCCGCGCCGATCTGGCTGCCCTATCTGGGCTGGCTGCTCAACCGTAGCGAGGCGGATGGGCTGCACACCCCGCTGCACCTGCGCGGGCGGCTCTGGCGCGCGGCGGCCAGGCCGTTCTCGCCCCTGGCGCGGCGCGCGCGCGCCCTCTGGCGGCGGGCGGATC
>JBAXES010000426.1:0-4352 GCA_037140315.1 Chloroflexales bacterium | reverse complement strand
CCAACCTTCGCCGCCCTCTTCTACGCCGCCCAGCAGGCCCACGCCCGCCGGGCGCTGCCGCTCTAGCCGCTAAGGAGGCCAGCCAGTGAGCAAGACACCCGCACCGAAGCCCGCCCGCGCCAGGGCGCCCGCCGCAGAGAAGCCCTTCTCGCCGTTCTACGTGCCGCCCCAGTTCGACACGCCGCGCGACGCGCCGGGCGCCGACCGCATGGGGCCGGACGCCAGCGGCTTTGCGATCACCCCGCCCGTGCCGAACGCGGCGATGAACGCCCTCATCCGAGGCAAGAAGAAGCAGGGCGGCTAGGCCGCGCTTAGGAGCTGGAGCATGCCCACCACCACCATCGCCCCTGTCGCCGTCCACATCACGGAGGAGTCGCCCATCTTCGGCCCGGCCACGGCCACCGAGGAGCAGGTGAGCCAGTGTATCCTGAGCCGCCCGACCGGCGCGTACACAGATCACGATGTCGCCGGCGTGATCGTGCCGACCTACTTCCTGTACTGCGAGAACCTGCGGGTGAACCCGGTCATCCCCATCGCCCAGATGCTCTACGAGACGGCGAACCTGACGAGCTGGTGGGCCGCCAGGCCCCGGCGCAACCCGGCCGGCATCGGGGTGAGCGGCGCGCGGCAGGCGGCGGCCCCCGCCGGCGGGGGGGCGTGGGCGTACAGCCAGGACACGCGGTTCTGGCTGGCGGGGGTGAGCTTCGACAGCTGGGAGCACGACGCGATCCCGGCGCACGTCGGCCGACTGCTGGCCTGGTGCCTCCGGCCCGCCGAGCGCAGCGCCATGCAGGGCGCGCTCATCGCGCGGGCGCTGTCCTACCGCCCGCTCGCCGCCAGGCACCACGGCAGCGCGCGCTCCCTGAAGATGCTCGGCAAGAGGCACAACCTCTCGGGCGAGGGCTGGGCGAGCCCCGGCACGACCTACGGGCGCAGCATCGCGGCGCTGGCCCTTCAGCTCTCGCGGGGCAGGTGAGCCAGCAGTACCGCTCCTGCACGCGAACTGAATCCAGTGTGATCATGTCAAACGCCTTGACTCTCGTGTCCTGCGCCCGTACCATGCGGAGGAGTCTTCGGCGGAGGAGGATGCCAATGACCGTTGAGATCACCATCCAGGTTCCTGACGAGCTTGGCCAGGAGTTGCAGCAGGTGCAGGATCGCCTGCCCGAAGTGCTGGCGCGTGGCCTGCGCGAAGTGCTGGCAGAGTCGCAGCCCTCATCGCTCGATGAGCAAGCGATCATCGAGGTGCTCACCAGCCAGCCGACGCCCGCACAGATCCTGGCCCTCCAGCCCTCGCCCGAGCTCCAGCAGCGTGTGAGCGGACTACTCCAGCGCAAGAAGCAGGGCGCCCTCATCGCCAGCGAGGCAGCCGAGCTTGAGCGCTATCTCCTCTTGGAGCACCTCGTGCGGATGGCCAAAGCTCGCGCGCTCCAGTACCAGAACCGGGCTGCATGAGCAGCTACGTTCCAGCAGCACTGCGACGCCTCGTGGTTGCACGCGCTGGCGGGCGCTGCGGCGAGTACTGTCGCTTTCCTCAGCAGGCTGCATTCCTCTCCTTCGAGATCGAGCACATCATCAGCGAGAAGTACGATGGGCCGACCGTGGCCGGCAACCTGGCGCTGGCCTGCCCGTACTGCAACGATCGCAAAGGCACCGACCTCGGCTCGCTCGACCCTGAGACCGGCATCCTTACCCCGTTTTTTCACCCACGCCGCCAGGAATGGCCGGCGCACTTTCGGATGGAGAGTGCGCTGATCTTCCCGCTGACGCCGGAGGGCCGAGTGACGGTGAAGATCCTGCGGTTCAACGACCCGGATCGCGTGGCTGAGCGCGAGCTACTGGTTGCGGCTGGGCTGTACGGCTGAGCCCAGGCTGTGCAGAGCGAAGTGATGATACAACTATGCTGCAATGGCCTTCGTATCAGTACGTATGAGAATGATAGCGAAACTGTCCTGATTTGCCTCTTGCAATCCTCTCATCTGCGACGCTATGATTGTTCTGCGCTTGCATCCAGACCAGCCGATCACTTTCATGCGCAGGGAATTCCTCTAAACGCGGTGATGTCATCACTGCACCTCGTAGTAGTCGGTAATTGCAGATGGCCTCGCTTCCCAACAAAGCGGATATCGTCCATGCGCTCCAGGCAGCGCTCCCCGATGCGCCAGTATCACCGCTTGAACTCCTTGCACAAATCCTCACGGGCGAACAAGCGCTGACTGATGCCCACCAGTCGGACGGTGATCTCGGCACGATCCTGCGCGGCCTTGCGGGCAGCACCCTGAAGATCAGCAACAGCACGATCCAGTTCGGCAGCGACAACCAGTTTGGCGATGTGACCTTCCGTGATGTGGCGGGTCGTGACATCCTACATATCAATGTCGCGCAGACCATCATCACCGCCGAGCAGGCGTATAACGTCGCTGGCCTGCCGAACCCCTATCTGGGCCTGCGCGCCTTCACCTACGATGATCGGCAGCGCTTCGCTGGGCGTGAGGGACTTATCGCAGCTGCGGTCAACCTCCTTACGATGCTCGGCGAGCAGCGCACGCTGCTCTTCATCACAGGGGCAAGTGGGAGCGGCAAGTCGTCCCTAGCGCAAGCTGGGGTCATCCCCGCCCTAGAATCGTATTACGCTGAGCGAAGGATTCCCGTCCAGCACGCCGTGTTCCGCCCTTCACGACAGCCACTGGCTGCGCTCGCTGATACGTTGGTGCGTCTGGGTGTGGCTGCGATCGGCCCCTTTGCGATAGCGGCGCCGCATACGGTTGGTATACCATCGGCTCTGCACAACGATGCTGTTGCAGTGTTAGTGATCGATCAGGCAGAGGAACTATTCACGCAAAGCGAGCCTGATCAGCGTGAAGCACTCCTGCACATGTTTGGTGCGTTACCGCCATTCCGCGAGTTGCGCATGCACATCCTCTGTACCCTGCGCAACGACTTTCTTGGTGATCTCGCCGCCTATCGTACGCTGGAGCCAGCCTTTCGCGAACAGCTCCTTGTTCGTGTGATGGATAAGGTTGAGCTGAAGGAGGCCATCCAGCGACCGATCCAGGATGCCCATCCTCAGAAGCGCATTGAACCAGCATTGCTCCAGCGCCTGGCAGCCGATGCGTCCGACGATGCCACCTATCTCCCACTGCTCCAGGTCACGCTGGAGGATCTCTGGCAGCGCGGCAGCATGACCCTCGGTGCCTACACTACCCTCACCGACGCCATTCGCGAGCGTGCGGAGACAGTTTACCGCTACCAGGATTACGACGGAGCGCGTCAGCAAGTTCGTGGTGAAGATGAGCAAGAAACGCTCCTGTCCCTCCTGCTCGGTCTGATCGAGGTTGGTCCAGACGATGACTCCCGACGCGACGTGCGCCGTCGGCGCAGTCTCGCCGAGTTGGCTCAAGGCAGCCTCGAACGGACACGACTCACTGACGACCTGACGACAGCGCGGTTACTGAGCAAGAGTGTCGAGCAGCGTGCTGGTGTGGAGGTCGAAGTTGTTGACATCATCCATGAGAGCCTGATCGCCAACTGGAAGCGATTACAAGACGTGATCACAGCCCGACGTGCGGCTCTCCAGCGACGGACTCGCTTTGAAGCAGCGCTACAGCTCTGGGAATCGCGGGGCAAACCTGATACAGAGTTGCTCGCCAGTGTGCGGCTTGCTGAAGCTCAAGCACTCGCTGAGGTGCAAGACATTGGTCTTAACACGGCAAACGCACGTGAGTTTCTTGGGCGGAGCGTGACTCGCCAGGAAGTACTGCAGCGACAGCAGTTGCGACGAACGCAGGTCTTCGCCGGCATCCTGGGGATCTTGTTGTTGGTAGCAGTAGCGACGGGTTTCTGGGCAATCGACCGATCCGATGCGGCAAACCACCAGGCAAGCGTTGCGCAGACAGCAGAAGCTAACACCAAAGACCAGTTCCGTCTCTCCAATGCCCAACGCCTGGGTATTGCCGCCCAATCCGAATCGTCAAGTAACCCGACTGGGGCCGTACTCTTGGCCGCTGAGGCGTTTACCAACATGGATACGCAGACTACCGCTGACATACTGCGCACCACACTTGACCTACCAGTACGTTCGCGAGTCACACTAGGCGGCCATAGCTCTGCGGTTAGGAGCGCGGCCTACAGCCCGGACGGCAGGCAGATCGTCACTGCGTCGGCCGATACGACCGCGATCATCTGGGACGCGGCGAGCGGGGCCAAGTTGACCACCCTCAGCGGCCATCGCGACGCGGTCTGGAGTGCGGCCTACAGCCCGGACGGCAGGCAGATCGTCACTGCGTCACGCGATAGAACCGCGATCATCTGGGACGCGGCGAGCGGGGCCAAGTTGACCACCCTCAGCGGCC